>JAEUJR010000046.1 GCA_016793585.1 Archangium sp. | reverse complement strand
TCTCGCCGCCCTCTTCGGCCTCGATGTCGAGCTGCACGGCGACGCGCGGCGTGGCGCGGCGGTCGCGGAAGGCGCGGCGCTCGGGCTGGCCGGTCTGAATTCGCTGCATCAACTTCACGAGCGAGTCCGAGCCGCCGCGCCGGTCTTTCATGCGCGGCAGCTTCGGGGTCAACAGCGGCAGGGTGGTGTCGTCGACCTTCTTCTTCTCTGACGCCATGGCGTCGAGAACGGTAGCGCAGGCGGGTCAGCTCTGCACCGGCGCCGGCTCGGGAGCTGGGGCCGCAGGGGTCTTCGACTCCATCGACTCGGCGACGAGCTCGGCGATGTCGCGCACCTTGATGCCCTCGCCGCGCTCGGTGTCGTTGAGGCCATCGCGCACCATGGTGTGACAGAAGGGGCACGCGACGGCGACCGAGCCTTCGGCCTTGCCGGTGAACTGGCCAACCTGGCCGGGCTTCTTCATGTCGGTCGCGAGCGGCAGCGGCACCGAGGCGTCTTTCGCGTGCGCGAGGGTGTTGGCGATTTCGTTCACGCGGTTGTGGTTGATGCGCTGGCCGGTGTGCTCCTCCATCCACATGCGGGCGCCGCCGGCGCCGCAGCAGAACGACTCACGGGCCGAGCGCTGCATCTCGACGACCTGCAGCCCGGGAATCGCCTTGAGCACTTCGCGGGGCGCGTCGAACACGCCGTTGTGGCGGCCGAGGTAGCAGGGGTCGTGGTACGTGAGCGTCTCGTTCATCACGCGCGAGAGCTTGATGCGCTTCTCTTTGAGCAGCTCGTTGATGAGCTCGGTGTGCGAGATGACGCGGTAGTTGCCGCCGAACTCGGGGTACTCGTTCTTGATGGTATTGAAGCAGTGGGGGCACTGCGTGACGATGGCCTTGATGCCCTTGCCGTTCCACGCCTCGACGTTCATCTTCGCGAGCGTCTGGTAGAGGTACTCGTTGCCGCCGCGGCGGGCCGAGTCACCGGTGCACGTCTCTTCCTGGCCGAGCGTCGCGAACTTCACGCCGGCCTCGGTGAGCACCTTCGCGACGGCCTTCGACACCTTCTTCATGCGTTCGTCGTACGAGCCCGCGCAGCCCACGTAGAAGAGGTACTCGTAGGTTCCACCGTCGCCCCACTTGGGCAGCGGCACGTCGCCTTCCCACTCGGCGCGTTTGTCCTGGCCGATGCCCCAGGGGTTGCCCTGGCGCTCCATGCCTTCGAAGACGCGCTGCAGCTCGGGCGGGAAGTCGGCTTCGACCTGCACCTTGTACCGGCGCATGTCGATGAGGCGCGGAATGTTCTCGATGAAGACGGGGCAGGCCTGCTCGCACCAGCCGCACGAGGTGCACGCCCAGACGGTCTCGGCCGACAACACGGGGCCGACGAGCGAGGGCACCTCGGCCTCTTTGCCATCGACGGTGGCCATCACCTTGCCGTCGTCGGTCTTCTTGGCGGTGGCCTTCCACTGCGGCAGCTCGTGCTCGTTCTTCCAGAGGAACTGCTTGATGGACTGGTTGACGCCCTTGTGGGTGAGCGGCTTGCCGGTGAGGTACGTCGGGCAGTGCGTCTGGCAGCGGCCGCACTCGGTGCAGGTGTTGACGTCGAGGCCCTGCTTCCACGAGAGGTCGAGAATCGTCTTGGCGCCGAACTCCTCTTTCTCGAGGTTGGG
>JAEUJR010000044.1 GCA_016793585.1 Archangium sp. | reverse complement strand
GTTCGCGAGGTTGCTCGCGGCGACGTTGACGCGCGTGCGCTGGGCCGAGAGCCCCGAGCCGGCGATCTTGAGTGCAGAGAGGAAGTCCATGGTGGGTCTCCTTCAGGTGGCTCAGCCGACGCCTTCGCTCGCGACGTACCGAAGAATCGACAGCTTCTTGCCCGCGCTCCGGGTGCTGGCGCCGTAGAGCAGGGCGTTGCGCGAGAGCTCGACCATGGTGCGATCGAGATCGACCCCGTTGCCGTCGAGGCCGCCCGGGCTGTCGGCCACCTTCACGAAGCTCGACGGCTCGTCGGGCTCGGGCTGCGAGACGTTCAGCGAGAGGTGCCCTTCGACGGGCAGGGCCGACGACAGCGACGGCCTGGCACTCGCCAGCGCGGTGGTGCGCGCCTTCATGGCGGCCTCGAAGTCGAGCTCGCGAGGCTGGTAGCCGGGCGTGTCGGCGTTGGCCAGGTTGCCGCCCAGCACGTTCTGTCTCGCGAGCCGAACGTCGAGCGAGGCCTGAAGACGATCGAGCGTCGTGTCGAAGAGCTTCATGACAACACCTGAGCGGCTTCGGCTTCGGGCTCGGGAGCGGACGTGGCGGCGCGGGCTCCGGGCCCGTTCAACTTCTGGCGCAGGGTGCGCAGGCCGATGCCGAGCAGCCGGGCGGCGTGCGTGCGGTTGCCGTTCACGCGGCGAAGGGCTTCTGCGATCGCCAGCCGCTCGAGCGCGCCGAGATCGAGGGGCAGCCCCTCGGGGAAGAGACCGGGTTCGAGGCGCGGCGGCGCCAGGGCCAGGGCCTGCACTTCGATCGTCGCCGTGCGCGAACGAATGAGGGCCCGCTCGAGCACGTTCTCGAGCTCTCGCACGTTGCCGGGAAAGTCTGCGTGCTCGAGCGCGGCGATCGCCTGCGTCGACAGCGTCGGCACCGCCCTGCCCAGGCGCGCGGCGGCCTTCACCAGCAGCACCTGCGCCAGGCGCGCGACGTCGTCGTGACGTTCACGCAGCGACGGCACGCGCAGCGGGTAGACGTCGAGGCGGTAGAAGAGATCGCTGCGCAGCTTGCCGGTTCGCACCAGCTCGTCTGGCGCGTCGCTCGTGGTGGCGATGATGCGCGCGGTGTGGGGCGCCTCGAGCAGCCGCAGCAGGTGGGCCTGGCTCTCGATCGACAGCGCGCCGATCTCGTCGAAGAGCACGGTGCCGGCCGTCTGCAGCGCCTGCTCTGCCTGCGCGACGGTGAAGGTCGTCGGGTTGATCTCGACGAAGGTGCGCTGCGCCGTCTTCGAGTTCTCGTGAATGAACCGGGCGAAGCGGCGCTTGCCGGTGCCGTGCTCTCCGCGCAGGAAGACGGTGGTGGGGCTGGGCGCGACATCGAGGGCAGCTGCGACGGCCTCCTGCATGGCGCGGCTCAGGGCGACGAGGTCGTTCATGGCTTCTTCTCCGGGGTCGGGGACGGCGGCGGTTCTGCGGCGGTCGCGCGGGCCTGGGCAGCGCGCGCGAGCTCTTTCGAGATCTCGACATCGGTCGTCATCGCGGGAATGCGGTCGGCGATGGGCGGTGCGCGCGGCTTCGACGACACCGCGACGGCTGGCCTGGGCGTGAGGCCCTTGCGCACCTGCGCCCAGCTCTGGCTGCGCAGCTCGGCGGCGGTGAGCTTCTGCTCGGCGTACTCGATCACGAACTGGGCGCGAACGGGGTCTTTCGCGGCCAGGTAGAGGCGGGCGACCCGCTGCAGGTGCCGGTCGAGCGCTTCGCGCGGCATGCGACCCGAGAGCGAGGCGAGCACCGCCGCGGCGTACCCGGGCGCCCCGGCGTCTTCGGCGGCTGCGGCCGCGGCTTCCGAGACGTCGATGCCGCCGCTGCCTTCGCCGATGCCCGTCGCTGCGAAGATCGCCAGCGCGTGCGTCGTCGCTTCGTCGTCGTCTGCGCCGAAGGCCGCTTCGAGCGCCTTCTGGCAGAACGCGCGCGCCGACTGACAGACCGGCACCTTGCGCTCGATCGCCTCGTCGAGCAGCTGCATCGCCCGGCGATCCTGGTTGAGGGCGAGCGCCTGCCGCACGAGGTGCACCACCGCTTCGACCTCGATCACGCCCGTGAGGCCGCGAAGCTCGGCGGGTTTCTGCAGCAGGCAGTTGCCGGTGAGATCGCACGAGCGCAGCTGCGCGATGCGGGTCACCGGGCCGGCAGAGACCACCTTCGAGTACCAGCCCATCGCCGCCTCGGCGTCGCCACGCTGCATCGCGAGGTCGCCCAGCCGCATGCGCGCGAGGTGCGCGTCAGGGCCGTTCAGCGCGGCCGAGTAGAGCTGCTCGGCCTCGAAGAGGTGGCCTTCGCCCAGCGCGCACTCGGCCTTCACCGCGTCACTGGCGCCGGGGCACTCGTCGGGAATGCCGAGCGCCTTCATCGGCCACGCCTGCAGCGGCACGCCCTCGACGTCCCATTTCCAGGTGACGCCGCGCAGCGCGCGCACGTCGAGGTACAGGCCCTTCTCGTCTTGCGCGATGCCGGCCCACAACCGGCGCGTCGTGCAGTGCAGGGTGAGGCCGTCACGGCCCGGCTGCTGCGTCGGGCAGAGCTGACTCGAGAGGCGGCCCGCGATCTTCGCGCCGGTCAGCCGGATCGTCCGCATGAGCGGGTCGACCGCTGACTCCACCGCCGGCGAAGTCCGTTCGAGCGCGACTCGCTCGACCGCCGTGGTGAAGCCCGTCGGCGGCGGAGCGCTCAGGGCGATGCTGACCAGCGCGAAGACCATCGGTTCCCTCCCCAGGGACTCACGAACGTGAAGACGACGAACTCAGGCGGCCTGCGACTCACGCGCGCGGCGGCGAAGCTTCTCGACCAGCGTCGTGCGCTGCAGGCCCAGCAGATCGGCAGCGGCCTTGCGGTTGCCCTTGGCCTGCTGCAACGCGACCGCGATGTACGTGTCTTCGAGCGTGCGCAGCAGCGCCGGCAGGTCGATCGGCAGCGAGGGCGCGGCGGCCTCGGCGAGCAGGCGTTCGGGCACCGGCACCTGCATGACGGGCGCTTCCGACGGCAGCGGCTCGAAGCCACGCGGCATCGGAGTGGGCGAGGGCTGCGGCGCGTCGAGGCCGAACTCGGGCGGCGTCGCGGGCGGCGGCGGCACCAGGGTGAGCGAGGGCGCCTGCAGATCGCCGATCGTCATCGCGGCCTGCCGCACGGGCGACGGCAGATCGGTCACGCGAATCACGGGGCCCTCGGTGCAGACCGACACCCGCTCGACCAGGTTCTCGAGCTCGCGCACGTTGCCGGGCCACGGGTGCAGCTCGATCGCGCGCATCGCGGCGGGCTCGATGGGGCGCGTCTCACCGCGCTGACGCCAGAAGTGGTTGAAGAGCGCGAGAATGTCGGCCTTGCGGGTGCGAAGGGGCGGCAGCTCCACCGGGCACACCATGAGGCGGTAGTAGAGATCTCGACGGAAGCGGCCGGCCTCGACCTCTTCGGCCAGCTTGCGGTTCGTTGCCGCGATCAGACGGAAGTTCGCGCTCACGCTCTCGGCGCTGCCCACGGGCTCGTAGGTGCGCTCCTGGAGCAGGCGCAGCAACTTGACCTGCAGCGGCAGCGGCATCTCGCCGATCTCGTCGAGGAAGAGGGTGCCGCCTTCGGCCATCGCGACCCGGCCCTTTCGGTTGGCGACCGCGCCCGTGAAGGCGCCACGCACGTGACCGAACAGCTCGCTCTCGAGCAGCGTCTCGGGAATCGCACCGCAGTTCACCGGCACGAAGTGGCGGCGCGCCCGGGGGCTGTTCTCGTGAACGTAGCGGGCGATCACCTCTTTGCCCGTGCCCGTCTCTCCCGTCAGCAGCACCGTCGAGTCGGTCGGAGCGATGCGCGCCACCGCCTTGATCACTTCTTCGAGCGGCGACCCCGGCGCGTGCACGAGAGAGGTCGAGGTGGGCACCGAGGTGTTGGCGAATGCGAGATTCATGAAAGTTCCCCTCCCAGGGGTGGCGTGGGTAACGCCGGTTCGGGAGGGGCATGAGCAACCCGCTTGCCAGCGCCAGAGAACCAACGATTCCGAGTCACTGGGCTGACGCGCCACCCGCGTGACGAGAGTCACGGTCGACTCTCGATCGACCCACCCACATCGACCCGAATGAGGAATCAGCGACTTGGCCTCAGGGTGCGCAGCGACCCTGACCCGGGGTGGCTGACTCACCCGCAGCGAGGTCGCGAAGTTGCACGAGCTTCGCCGCGATGGGCCAGCCAGCGATCATTCTACCGCTCGCCCCGCCTGAGCGCGGTGAGGCCTTCCGTGCCTTCGCCGACGCGATGCCGGTCGGGCTCGAGTGGGTCGACGACCACGGGGCCTGCCTCGAGCGCAACCGCCTGGCCGACGAGCTGTTCGCCACCCCTGCCGGGCCATTGCTCGAGGCGGCCGTCGCCTCGCTGCTCGGTGAGGCGAAGGCGAAGCTCGCGTGTGTGCAGACGTCGGTCGAGGTGTCTGCGTCGGAGCGCGTGCTCATCACCCTGGCGCCCGATCGCGGCGAGCAGGGGTGGGTCGTCAGCTTCGATCGCAAACGGCTCGAGCGCGCGAAGGCCGAGGCGGGCGTACTGCGTGCGGTGATTCGGGCCATGGCGTCGTCGGGCTCGAAGCGCGAGGCGATCAACCGCGCGATCGAGGTCGTGCGCGATCAGCTGCCGCTCTCACGCATCGTCTGCTTCGAGCTCGCTGGCAACGATCTGCGCTGTGAAGGGTCGGCGGGGCTGCGGCCCGAAGAGCGCGACGTCACCATTCCACTCGGGCGCAAAGACTGTCTGATGAACGTGGCGTGGGGCCAACGGCGCCAGGTGCACCTGCCCGAGCTCGGCCGGTCGACGCTGAAGCTGCCCTTCGAGTGTGAAGACTCGGCGTCGGTGCTCGTGTTCCCGACGGGGGCGAGAACGCCGCGCGGCCTGCTGTGTGTCGTGGCGCCGCCGGCGAGCCTCAATGAGGGCTCCATTCGCATCGTTCAGGGCCTCGCCGACGCGATCGGCGCGGTGACCGACGTGTCGGTGATCGAGGCGTCTGCCGCGCGCGCGATGGAGGTGGCGACCCAGCGCGATCGCCTGGCCACCATCGGCCAGCTCGTCGCGGGCGTCGCACACGAGATCAACAACCCGCTCGCGTTCCTGAAGTCGAACCTGCACTCGCTCAAGAGCGAGATCACCGAGCTGCGTGAGTCGAAGGTGGCGCTGCCGTCGTCGGCGGCAGAGCTCGAAGAGATCGTCAGCGAGTCGATCGAAGGCGTCTCGCGCATCGAGACGATCGTCCAGGCCCTCAAGGGCACCGCGCGCCGGCGCGACGAGAAGGTGCGCTTCGACTGCTCCCGCGCGATTCAAGAGGCGATCACCATCTTCCGCGGCGCCAAGAAGAGCGAGTGCGAGATCGTCGCCGCGATTCCCCTGCTGCCCGAGGTCATCGGCTCTCCGTCGGCCATGGGGCAGGTGATTCTGAACCTGATGCAGAACGCGCTCGACGCCATGTCCACCCGTGATCGCAAGGAGCGGAAGATCGAGGTGCGCGGCTGCGTCGAAGACAAACGCCTGCGCATCACGGTGCGCGATCACGGCACGGGCATTCCCGTCGACGTGCAGAAGCGCATGTGGGACGCGTTCTACACGACGAAAGACGTGGGCAAGGGCACGGGCCTGGGCCTGTCGATCTGCAAGGAGATCGTCGAAGAGATGGGCGGGTGGATGGAGTTCGAGACCGGCCCCGACGGCACCGCGTTTCACCTGCTGCTGCCCGAAGCGGGAGACTGATCAACCGCGTCGCGCGAGGTTGTCGTCACCCGAACTGTTCGCGACCTCACGTCCGCGCAGCGCCGCGAACCTCCAACGGTGTTTTCGTTCAGCCCAGTCTCGGCAGCGGCGCGAGCATGCGCGTGATGAACGGCAGCTGCGGAGCCACCTGCGCGCGGCCCCACTGAATCGCGTCGAGCAGTTCGTCGACGCGCGGCACCACCGACAGCGCGTTCAGCGTGCGCTTGAAGTCGTGCGTGAGGTGGGCCCACGGGCGCGAGCGCGCCACGTTCAGCTCGGCGATGCGCTGCAGCGGAATCCACAGGGGCGTCGATAGCTTCGTCGCGAAGCCGTTGAGCGCGAAGATGAACGCGTTGCGGGTGCCGATCTCGCCCTTGTGCACGGCCCGCCACGCCGCCTTCGACGGCACGTTGTCGACGAGGCCTCCGTCGACGAGACGGAAGATGTGCCGGCTGGCGAACATGTCTCCCAGCATCGAGTGCATGCGTGGGTCGGCGCGCAAGACGTCGTAGTGAATGATGCCGGGCAGGGCGCTCGAGAAGCCGGCAGCGTCGACGGCGTCGAACGACTCGGTGCCCTCGTCGGCGCCCAGCGTGATGCGCGTGAGGATCTCGGGGTGCGTCGCGAACTCCCAGAGCGCGGCGATCCACTGCGGCAGCACGAGCGGGTTGAGCAGGCGCTTCGGAGACGCGGCGGTCAGGCGCTCGTAGAACTCGAGCGGGTGCGGCAGCTTTCCGGTGCGAATGCCCGAGACGGTGATGAGCGTCTTGATCGGCAGCTGCGAGAGCGTGAGGGCCTCGCCTCCGCGCGTGTCGACGCCGAACCAGCGGCCGATGCCCGAGCGAAGAAACAGGCGAAGGGCCGCGGGCACCCCGTACTTGTTCTCGGTCGACACCGCGCGAAACAGCCGCCGCCACGAGAGCGTGCGCACGATGTTGACCACCTCGTCCTGCTCGAAGCGCCGCATGCGCGAGCGGAACAGCCCCAGGATCGCGCCCATCGAGGTGCCTGACAGCAGCTTCGGCGACAGGCCGTACTCGTCGAGCAGCGCCATCACGCCCAGGTAGACGTACGCCGTGCCGCCGCCCCCACCGAGCACCAGCACCAACGCCTTGTTGCGAATCTCGTGATCGACGGCGTCGGCCGACAGGCGCCCCTTGAAGCGCTGCACGAGCGAGTCGCGGGTGTTGAGCGTGCGCTCCTTCAGATCGCGAAGGTGCGGGAGCAACTCGGCGCGCTGAATCTTCCCGCTCTTCGGCAGCAACACCGGCGTGAGCCGTCGTGAGAGCTCTTCACGAAACGGCGTCAGCGCCGCCCCCACGCCGAGATCGCGCCCCGCCTGATTGACCTTGTAGAGCCGCGCCAGCGAGAGCGCCGTTCGCAGCACCGCCTCTTCGTGGGCCGACACGAGCGACGGGTTCTCGAGCGCGCCGCGCACCAGCGCCGACTCGAGCTCCTCGAGCGGGCGGATGATCTCGAACCGCTCACGCAACCGCATGGCTCAGCGCTTCGACTTCCCAAGCAGCCGCAGCTCTCGCAGGGCCTCGGTGCAATCGGGGTTCGCCTGAATCGCCTTCTCGAACTGCTTCTCGGCCTTGTCGGGGCGGCCCGTCGCCTTGTGCATGTACCCGAGGAACAGGTAGCTCTTGTCGAGCTTCGGGTTGAGCGTGATCGCCTTCTCGATGTCGACCATCGACTCTTCGACCGTCGCCGGGTTCATCTGGAAGCGCGCCCAGCCCAGCCACGCGAAGAACTCGCCTTCGTCGGCGTAGAGCGAGACGGCCTCTTTGAAGGCCTGCACCGCTTCGGCGAACTGGCGCTGGCGCATGAACTCTTCGCCGCGCTGGAACTTGCCCTCGGCCGCGAGGATCTTGCCGACGTCGTCGCCCATGTCGCGTTTGACGCCCTGCTTGAGCTCGGCCAGGTACCGCTCCTTCTCGGTCGGGTCGGTGAGCGTGTCGTGCGCGCTCGAGATCAAATCGTAGAGCTGCTGCGCCAGCTCTCTGACCTCGGCCGACTTCGACATCGCGTGTTTGTCGGGGTGGTACTCCTTGGCGAGCGCGAAGTAGGCGCGCTTGACGTCTTCGCGGCTCGCGTTGCGCTTGATGCCCAGCACCTCGAAGTAGTCGAGCTTGCGCATCGCGGTGACCTTCGCGGCCAGGCGCTCGCGGTGATCGCGCTCCTCGTTCGAGAGCCGCGGCATGCTCACCACCTCGGAGAGCTCGGGCAGCAGCGAGCCTGACTTCGGCGCAGGCGGTGGTGCTTCCTCTTTCTTTCCCTTGCGCGGCTTGGCGGGCGGCGTGGTGTCGGGCGGGGGCGGCGGCGGAACGGGGTCGGGAGCGGCTGGCGCCCGGGCGAGCTCGGCGTGATCCCACGGCAGGTCGAGCAGATCTGCCTTCGGCGGCGGCGGCGGTGCGCGCTGGGGCAGGGGCGGCGGCAGCGGTGGTGGGAGCGGGGGCGGCAGCGCCGGGCTCGACTTCGGCATGGGCGGCGGCTCGGGGTGCAGATCGGCGGCGATCTTCGCGATCGACACCTTCGGCTTGCCCGCGGCGGGCGTCGGCTTCAGCGACAACATCTGCGCGCAGGTGAGCGCGAAGATCAGCTTGTCGGTCTCGACGGGCGACAAGACGTTGAGCGCTCGCAGCGTGGCGACGGTCTTGTGCCCGTCGGCCACCAACGCGATCTCCTTCTCTTCGTCCGACAGGCCAGCGTCCTGCAGCGCGTAGAGCGGCTCGTCGCTCGGGTGCACGTAGAGCTGCGAGACGTCGCCAAAGACGCGCGCCAGGCGCTTCTCGTCGTAGGTGCGGCGAACGCCTTCGACGATCAGCTGCGCGGTCGTCATGCCCAGGCCCACCGGCTCGGGCGGCTGCGTGACGCCGGGCTTGAACTGGTAGAGGCCGTCGTCCCAGCGGAAGGCGTCGTACAGCTTCTCCTGCATCTGCTGGGTGAGCGCGTACGAGAGGTTGTGCGGGCTGATGCAGCCCATCTCGATCAGCACCGTGCCCTGCATGCGCCTCGTCGCCTTCATGCGCTTGAGCGACTCTTCGCACTCGGCTTCGGTGATCATGCGCTCGCGCACGAGAATGCGGCCGAGCGCCTCGACGAGCAGGTTCGACTTCACCAGCTCGGGCACGCCGTCACGCAGGTAGACGATCTTCTTCACCTTGGCGCGACCGGCCAGCAGCGCTCCCGTCGCCCGCCAGCGGTACAGCTCGGCCAGCACCTTCGCGAACGGCGCCTGGGCGAAGTCACCCTTGATCACCGGGCCCGAGGGCTTGCTCGTCTGCACCTGCTTGGCCTGCACCTCGACCTCTTCGGCCTCTTCGCGCTGCAGATCGTCGGCGTAGAACTCACCTGTCGCTTCGTCTTCTTCGATGGGCGGCGGCGGTGGCTTGGCGACGAGCGGCTTCGGGTACTTGTCGCCCAGCGCCTCCCGAATGGTGCCTGCGAGCTTCTCGAGATCGATCGGCTTCTCGAGGAACGCCACCGCCCCGTGCTTCTGCACCGCCTCACGTTGGTGAATCGCGTTCTTGTAGACGCCCGAGATCATCACGATGGGCACCCGCTTGCCGCGCGGCATCGCCTTGAGCTGCTTGGCGACCTCGTAGCCGTTGAGCGCCGGCAGCAGGATGTCGAGGATCACGAGATCGAAAGACTTCTTCTCGAAGGTCTTCACGGCCCATTCGCCGTCGCGTTCGACGGTCACCACGAAGCCCTTCTTGGTGAGAGCGTCGGCGAGGAAGCGCTGGGTCGACCGATCATCGTCGACGATGAGAACGTTGACGGGAGCAGGAGGCAAAGTGAGCGCACACTACCCAAAGGTGGGACAGATGGGGGCGCGATGACGAGGCCGAGAATTCGCCCGACTCCCGCGCGTCAGCCGCGTGCTAGGAGCCGAGCCGTCGTCCTTTTTCGAGGTGAAACCCCATGAAGAAGCTCGTGATGCTGGTCACGCTGTCGCTGTCGTCCCTCGTGCTGGCCGAGGAGGCCGCCGCTCCCGATGCCCAGTCGGCTGAGGTGAAGGGTGCGAAGGAGCTCACCACCAAGTACCTCACCGCGCTCAAGGCCAAGAAGTGGGCTGACGCGAAGAAGCTGCTGCACCCCAAGACGCTCGACTCCATCGCTGAGCGCAAGAAGCGCATGGGCAAAGAAGACCACCCGATGGCGCCCTGGTACCACGAGAAAGTCGACTACTACCTGAAGGACTTCAAGGTGGGCGACGCGCGGCAGGGGCCCACCGAGTCGACCGTGATCGTGAAGGTCACCGAAGACAACTTCCAGGTCGAGGACAAGGGCGTCGCCGAGGGTGAAGAGTCGGCCTACCTCGTCGGGAAGAAGGACGGGAAGTGGTACCTCGTCGACAAGAAGCGCGGCGAGGACTTCACCAACGACTCGATCAAGATTGGCTACAAGGGCTGGTTCGACAAGATCGAGAAGAAGGAAGACGCAGCCCCTGCGGAGTGATCGTCAGCGGGTCTTCACGATGCCGACGGCGGCAGTGCCCGCGATGATGGCGGAGCCCGAGAAGAGGTTGTCTGACTTGGGCCCGCCCGTCTTCGCCGACTGGAAGAGAATGAGGTAGTTCTT
>JAEUJR010000040.1 GCA_016793585.1 Archangium sp. | reverse complement strand
CACGGCACCGACGACGTTGAGGAAGTCGCAGTTCGCGCAGACGACTCCAAGCGATTTGGTCAGGAACGCCGTCATGGAAGAGGTGCGATACTGAGACTTTCCGCACATTTGCGCAACACATTCGTCGACGCTGACGCGTTGCAGCAGTGGAGCAGGGTGTTAGCATCACCACGTTTGATTCGTCTGAACGACATTTTGACGAGGGTGTCGTCGTACCACCCGGCACCCGACCTCGACATCATCAAGAAAGCCTACGTCTATTCGGCGAAGGTTCATCAGGGTCAGGTTCGCAAGTCTGGCGAGCCGTACCTGATTCACCCGCTCGAAGTCGCCGGCCTTCTGGCGCAGCTGCGTCTCGACGAGGCGTCGATCGTCGCAGGGCTGCTGCACGACACCGTCGAAGACACGCTCGCGACCGTCGAAGAGATTCAAGAGCTCTTCGGCGCCGAGGTCGCGCTCATCGTCGACGGCGTCACCAAGCTCTCGAAGTACTCCGCGCCGCAGCAGCTCTCGCAGGAAGAGAAGCAGGCCGAGAACTTTCGCAAGATGCTCGTCGCGATGGCGCAAGACATTCGCGTCATTCTCGTGAAGCTCGCCGATCGCACTCACAACATGCGCACGCTCGAGCACATGAGCGAAGAGAAGCAGGCGCGCATCGCGCAAGAGACGCTCGACATCTACGCGCCGCTGGCGAACCGGCTCGGCATCTCGTGGATCAAGACCGAGCTCGAAGATCTCTCGTTCCGCTACACGCGCCCGAAGGACTTCTTCGAGCTCGAAGCGCGCATCAACCGCAAGAAGAAGGACCGTGAGAAGTACATCGACGACGTCTGCGCGCTGATCGCCGGCAAGCTCAAGGAGGCCGCGATTCCCGCGTCGGTGACGGGCCGCTTCAAGCACATGTATTCGATTCACAAGAAGATGCGGTCGCAGGGCATCGAGTTCGAGCAGGTGCCCGACGTCATCGCGTTTCGCGTGATCACTCACGACGTAGGGCAGTGTTACGGCGCGCTCGGGCTCATGCACCAGCAGTGGAAGCCAGTGCCCGGCCGCTTCAAGGACTTCATCGCCATTCCCAAGGCGAACATGTACCAGTCGTTGCACACGACGGTGATCGGCCCGCTCTCGGAGCGCATCGAGATTCAGATTCGCACCGAAGAGATGCACCGCATCGCCGAAGAAGGCATCGCCGCGCACTGGGCCTACAAAGAGGGCAAGTCGGCGCTCGCGAAAGACGACGAGAAGTTCGCGTGGCTGCGGCAGCTGCTCGAGTGGCAGCAGGATCTGAAGGATCCGAAAGAGTTCCTCGACACGGTGAAGGTCGATCTCTTCACCGACGAGGTCTTCGTCTTCACCCCGCGTGGTGATGTGAAGAGCCTGCCGCGCGACGCCACGCCAGTCGACTTCGCCTATGCGGTGCACTCGGCCGTCGGCGAGAAGTGCGTCGGCGCCAAGGTGAACGGCAAGATCGTGCCGCTCCGCTACAAGCTCAAGAACGGCGATCAGATCGAGGTGCTCACGAGCCCGCAGGCGCACCCGTCGAAAGACTGGCTCACCTTCGTGAAGACGAGCCGGGCGCAGCAGAAGATTCGCTCGTTCATCAAGGAGCAGCAGCGCGAGAAGTCGATGGCGCTGGGCCGCGAGCTCGTCGAGCGCGAGTTCAAGCGGTTCGGGCTCAACCTGAACAAGGTGATCAAGGGCGGCGACCTGAAGCCGCACCTCGAGGGCTACGGCCTGCGCACCGAAGAAGATCTGCTCGTCGCGGTCGGGTACGGAAAGATCCAGCCTGGCCAACTCGTCGAGCTGCTGCTGCCGGCCGAGAAGGTCGCCGAGGTGAAAGAGGCTCCGCCGCCGAGCCCCTCGAGCGCCTCAGGGCTGTTCTCGGCGGTGAGCGACATCGCCAAGCGGGTCGTCGGCCGAAAGTCGTCGAGTGGCGTCACCATCGGCGGCATCGACGACGTGCTGGTGCGCTTCGCCCGGTGCTGCAACCCGGTGCCTGGAGACGCGATCGTCGGCTTCATCACGCGCGGCCGCGGCGTGACGGTTCACCAGTCGGGCTGCGAGAAGGCGTTGGCCACCGACCCCGAGCGCAAGGTCGACGTCGCGTGGGACGTGAAGGGCGACTTCAAGCGCGCGGTCACCTTGCGCGTGATGACCGTCGATCGCCCCGGTCTGCTCGCCGACATGTCGCAGATCTTCTCGAAGAAGGGCGTGAACATCTCGCAGGCGAACTGCCGCGTGACCGGTGACGATCGCGCCGTGAACACGTTCGAGTGCGTGATCTCCGACTTGAAGCAGCTCAACGATCTCATTCGCAGCATCGAGAAGCTCACCGGGGTGCACTCGGTCGAGCGCGTGTGACAGGAGCAGGTGATGGCGCGTGAAGTGATTCAGACCGACGGCGCTCCCGCGGCGATCGGGCCGTACTCGCAGGCCGTGTCGGTTCCCGCCGGCCGAATGGTGTTCCTCTCGGGACAGATTCCGCTCGACCCGAAGACGGGGCAGATCGTCGAAGGCGACATCACCGCGCAGACCGAGCGGGTGATGAAGAACCTCGAGGCCGTGCTCGCGAAGTCGGGCGCCACCTTCGCCAACGTCGTGCGCTGCGGCATCTTCCTCACCGACCTGAACGACTTCGGGAAGGTGAATGAGGTGTACGCGAAGGCGTTCCCTTCGAATCCTCCGGCCCGCGCGACCGTTCAGGTGAGCGCCTTGCCAAGAGGCTCGAAGGTCGAGATTGATGCGATCGCGGTGATTTGAACGAGTTTGCGAGGCGCCGGCCGGCAGTGGCCTCACGGAGATGGTCATGAAGTGGATGAGCTACGTGATGGTCGCGCTGCTGGTGCCGGCGCTGGCGCGCGGGCAGACCTCTGGGTGGTCTCCGCCTCCGTTGGTCCCCGCGCCGCCGCCTGCTGCGCCTGATCCGAACGGGCCGCCGCCTGCGCCTCCGGTCGATTCTCAGTACGGAACACCTGCTCCGCCGACGAACACCCCGCCTGCGAAGCCGTACATGCCCTACGGGAATCAGGCTCCCAAAGAACCGCCAGGACCCGAGGTTGGCCTGATGGTCAGCGAGTCGTTGTTCGGCATGCTGACGGCCGCAGGCATTCTGGTGCTGCCGTTCTTTCTGTTGATCAACGGGGGCCTGTTCAGCGGAGACCCCGTCGTTGGCACCGTGATCACGGCGCTGCTCTTCGGGAGCGCACCGCTCGCCGTCGCCCAGACGCAGGTCTCGATCGCCAACGGGAGTCGCAACTACTACTCCGAGATGTGGCCCGCGGCGTTGGCAGGGCTCGCGGCCCAGGCCGCAGTGCTGGGCCTCACCTATCTCACGGGTGGAGGAGCGATCGTTCGCAACCCCACCACGTGTCCGGTGGGAACGCCGACCAGCGGGGCGGTGCCGACCGGCTGCGGAAACGACGTGGTGTTGCTCGTCGGCGCGATCGTGGTGGTTCCGCTCATTCAGATGGCCGTGCTGAACCTCACCAAGCAGCCGCGCTTCAAGTCGGCCATCGCGAGCCGCGATCCGAAGTCCGGAGCGCTCTCCATCGGCATTCCTACGCCCACGCCGCTCATTGGGCCGACGTCTTCAGGCTTCTCGATCGGCGCGAGTGTCTCGTTGATCGACTGGCGCTTCTAATCAGGCGCGGCCGGGCTTCACCTTCCACTGCCTCTGCGTCGGGCGAACGTAGCCAGCGCGGTTGTTCCACCGCAGATCGTTGACCTGGCCGACACCCTGGTTGCCTTCGACCCGAACGGCGGGCGTGTCGCACATCGGCTCCATGTCGAGCGTCATCACCCAGTCTTCGCCCTGCGGTTTGAGCGTCATCACCGAGTGCAGCGACTGGGTCGACACGTCGACCGCGCACTCGAACGGAACGGGCAGCGGAGGCGGCACGGCCAGCGGGCGCTTGGGCGGCAGGCAGAACTGCACCGGAATGCCCTGAATCTGCACGGGTTCGCGATCTTCGCTCACGAAGAACAGCAGGCTCGCGACCAGGGTGATTCCGCTCGAAGCAAGGACCAGCAGGACGTCTGGCGGCATGGTCACCTCAGACAGCTCTGTGAAATTCCCGGTTCCCGCCGTGCCCACGGTCGGGCCAGCCACAGGAGACGCGGGCTGCGGGCCGCGGTTGTTCGTCGACTTCGCATGGAGGCACGGTGACAATGCGAGGCCCATGCCGCGCGTGAAGCTGGTGCTCGAGTACGACGGCAGCAACTACGTCGGCTGGCAGATCCAGCAGAACGGGCCGTCGGTGCAGGGCCGCGTGCAGCGCGCGTTGCAGGAGCTGCTCGAGGTACCGGTCGCGATCTGGGCCGCGGGGCGAACCGATGCCGGCGTTCACGCGACGGGGCAGGTGGTGGCGTTCGATTCGCCGAAGCAGCTGCCCTCGAAGGCGTACTGGATGGGCCTCAACGGGCTGCTCCCTGACGACATCGCAGTGATCACTGCCGAAGAGGTCGACCCTGCGTTCGATCCGCGGCGGTGGGCGCGAGGCAAGCGCTACCGCTATCGGCTCAGCAATCGGCGCTCACGCTCTCCGATGCGGCGCAACTCGCACTGGGAGATCTTTCAGCCGCTCAACCTCGCCGCGATGCAGGAGTCGGTGCTGCCGCTCATCGGCAAACACGACTTCTCCGGGTTTCGCGCCGCCGACTGCCAGGCCGCGCACGCGGTTCGAGAGATCACGAAGCTCGAGCTCGCAGGCGCCGTCGGAGACGAGATCACCTTCGTCGTCGAGGGCACCGCCTTCTTGAAGCACATGGTGCGCAACATCATGGGCAGCGTCGTCGAGGTGGGGCGCGGCAAGCAGCCGCCGTCGTTCCTGGGCACCGTGCTCGAAGGGAAAGATCGAACGAGGGCAGGGCAGACGGCGCCGCCCCAGGGTCTCACGCTCGAGGCGGTCTTCTACGGCAACGGCCCCCGCGAGGATCCCGATGACGACGACTGACCCCGTCTCGAAGGGGCCGAGCGCCTACGCCCGCGCCGAGAACGCGAGCCGCCGCGTGTTGCTGATCATCTGCCTCGGCGTGCTCGCCTGGGGCGTCGGTTCGGTCTTGTCGGTGAACCTGCGCGAGCTGCTCGAGGCGCCGCTCGACGAGCTGGTCGACACGGGCTTCAAGGCGATCATCGAGCACTGGACCTTCCAGCGCGTGTGGATGGTGCTGCTCCTCGCGCCGATCAGCTGGCTCGCGGGCCGCTTCATCGGTGGCTCGTCGGTGCTCTTCGTGTTGCCGGCGACGATCTCGGGCGAGGCGCTGTCGTTCGCGGTCGAGTTCCTCAAAGACGGCTCGCCGTTTCACTCATGGGAAGACGTGGCGGGCTGGGCGGTGAGCCTCGGCCTCGCGCTCGTGCCCTGCTTCGCCGCGTTCCTCCACGGAGCGAAGGCCTTCGACCGTGCCCAGGCCCAGTCGCTCGTCGACGCCGCAGCCCGAAAGGCCGAGTACGACGCATTCGTGGCGAAGACGACCGAGACTGCGCCGCCTTCGTCAGAGCCGCCGAAGCCTTAGGCCCGCGCGCCCGTGGTGAAGCGCAGCCCGTCACCCGCGACCTCGGCGCGAATGTGATCTCCCGGCGTGAACTCACCGCCGAGAATTCGAAGGGCCAGCTGATCCTGCAGGTGCTTCTGAATCGCCCGCTTGAGGGGCCGTGCGCCGTAGACCGGGTCGTAGCCCTCCTTCGCGAGGAAGGCGCGAGCCCCCTCGCTGAGCTCGAGCGTGAGCCGGCGATCGGCGAGCAGCTTCGTGAGCCGGCCCAGCTGCAGGTCGACGACCGACGCAATGTGCGACTGGTTCAGCGGCTCGAAGAGCACGATCTCGTCGATGCGGTTGAGGAACTCGGGGCGGAAGCTGGCGCGCAGCTGGTTCATCACCTCGGCGCGAGTCGAAGCGTCGAGGCCCTTGTCGCCGACCAGCCCTTCCTGAATCGCCTGCGAGCCGATGTTCGACGTCATGATCAACACCGTGTTCTTGAAGTCGACGGTGCGGCCCTGGCTGTCGGTGAGGCGGCCCTCGTCGAGGATCTGCAGGAGCACGTTGAACACGTCAGGGTGCGCCTTCTCGATCTCGTCGAAGAGCACCACCGCGTACGGGCGCCGGCGAATCGCTTCGGTGAGCTGGCCACCTTCGTCGTAGCCCACGTACCCGGGAGGCGCGCCGATGAGCCGGGCCACGGCGTGCTTCTCCATGTACTCGCTCATGTCGATGCGCACGATCGCCTGGTCGGAGTCGAACAGGAACTCGGCGAGCGCCTTCGCGGTCTCGGTCTTGCCGACGCCGGTGGGGCCGAGGAACACGAACGAGCCGATGGGCCGGTTGGGGTCCTGCAGGCCCGAGCGCGCGCGGCGAACGGCGTTGCTGACGGCCTCGAGCGCCGCCTTCTGGCCGATGACGCGTTGCCCGAGCCGCTGCTCCATCTTCACGAGCTTCTGCAGCTCACCTTCGAGGAGCTTCGAGACGGGAATGCCGGTCCACTTGCCGACGACCTCGGCGATGTCTTCGCTGTCGACCTCTTCCTTGAGGAACTTCTGCTTCTTCTGCAGCTCGGCGAGGCGCGCGTTCTGCTGGGCGAGCTCTTTCTCGAGCGAGGGCAGCACACCGAACTTGATCTCGGCCGCCTTGTTCAGATCGCCTCGCCGCTCGGCGCCGGCTTGATCGTTGCGGGCCTGTTCGACCTTCTCTTTCACGCTGCGAATCGAGCTGATCACGCCCTTCTCGGCCTCCCAGTGGGCCTTGAGCGCGGTGAAGCTCTCGTTGAGCGTGGCGATCTCCTTCTCAAGGGTCTCGAGGCGCTCCTTCGAGTGAACGTCGGTCTCTTTCTTCAGGCCTTCGCGTTCGATCTCGAGCTGCACGAGCTTGCGGCGAACGTCGTCGACCTCGGTGGGCATGGAGTCGATCTCGATGCGCAGCCGTGACGCCGCCTCGTCGACGAGATCGATCGCCTTGTCAGGCAGGAAGCGGTCCGAGATGTAGCGGTTCGAGAGCGTGGCGGCGGCGACCAGGGCCGTGTCCTGAATGTGCACGCCGTGGTGCACCTCGTAGCGCTCCTTGAGGCCGCGGAGGATCGAGATGGTGTCCTGCACCGAGGGCTCGCCCACGAACACGGGCTGGAAGCGGCGCTCGAGCGCAGCGTCTTTCTCGATGTGCTTGCGGTACTCGTCCAGCGTCGTGGCGCCGATGCAGTGCAGCTCACCGCGCGCGAGCGCCGGCTTGAGCATGTTGCCTGCGTCCATCGAGCCTTCGGCTTTGCCCGCGCCGACGAGCGTGTGCATCTCGTCGATGAAGAGAATGACGTCA
>JAEUJR010000003.1 GCA_016793585.1 Archangium sp. | reverse complement strand
AGATTGGGTGTTCACGGTTCCGTCGGGCGTGATTTCTCCACTGACGGGAGCGTATCTGGTGAGTGTGTATGGTTTGCCGTGGACGACGCCGTGGGTGCTGGCGAGCCTCGGCGGTTACCTCGGAGCGATGGTGCTCTGGCTGCCCGCCGCGTGGATTCAGATCGAGCTGCGCAAGATGACGAAGGTGGCGCTCGAGTCAGGTGCCGCGTTGCCCGAGCGGTTTCATCGGCTGAATCGCGTGTGGCTGGTGCTGGGGGTGCCTGCGTTCGGCGTGTCGGTGTTCATCATCTTCGCGATGGTGGCGAAGCCGTCCTTGTGGGGCTCGTGAGTGGTATGACTCGCCCCTTCCGCGCTGACGCCGTGAGGGGACCATGGGACTGCTCGACCCGACGCCGCCGCCGTACGACCCGCTCGTCTGGGTCGAACAACCGCTCGAACCGCGTGGCCAGCAGGTCTGTCAGGCGTGGGCGCTGCAGGGCTACGGCGCTCCGATTCCCGTCTACGTCGCGTACGCGTTGAAGATCGCCGGCTACGTCGCCGCGTGGATGTTCTTCTGCAGCTTCACGCCCGGTCTCGGTGGCTACGCCGACATCGCTTCGTGGTGGCTGAACCCCATCGCGTTCCAGAAGGCCGTCACCTTCAGCCTCTTCTTCGAGGTGCTCGGCTTCGGCTGTGGCTCGGGCCCGCTCACCGGCCGCTACCTGCCGCCGCTCGGAGGCCTGCTCTACTTCCTGCGCCCCGGCACCACGAAGCTGCCGCTCTTTCCCGGCGTGCCGCTCATCGGCTCCGACCGCCGCACCGTCGTCGACGTGTTGCTCTACGCCGGCTTGCTCGTCTCCCTCGTCCGCGCACTCGTCGCGCCCACGCCCGGCTTCGACGAGTTCCTGCCCATCGTCGTCATCGTCCCCATCCTCGGAGTGCTCGACAAGACGACCTTCCTCGCCGCGCGCGCCGAGCACTACTGGGTCACCATCGTCTGCTTCGCGTTCGCGACCAATTGGATTGCCGGCGCCATGGCCGTTCAGCTCGCGCTCTGGTTCTTCGCCGGCGTCTCCAAACTCAACCATCATTTTCCAACCGTCGTTGCCGTGATGACCAGTAATGGCCCGTTTACGCGCTTCGAGTGGATGCGAAAACTGATGTACAAGAGTTACCCGGCCGACCTGCGTCCCTCGACGCTCGCGACGGCCATGGCGCACCTGGGCACGCTCTTCGAGCTCGGTGTTCCCATCGCATTCCTGCTCACGCCGCTCGGCACGCCGCCGGTCGTCGCCATCGTGCTGATGTTGATGCTCCACACGTACATCACCAGCAACGTGCCCATGGGAGTGCCGCTCGAGTGGAACGTGGCGGTCGTCTACGGCGGCTTCGCGCTCTTCTGGGCACACCCCGAGGTGTCGCTGCTCACGCTCGGTCCGACGTGGGTCGCCGCGTTCGTCGTCACCTTCACGCTCGTGCTGCCGATTCTCGGCAACCTGCGCCCCGACCTCATCTCGTTCCTGCTCTCCATGCGGTACTACGCCGGCAACTGGGCGTGCTCGGTCTGGTTCATTCGCAAAGACGCGGTGAAGAAGCTCGAGAAGCTGACCGCGACCAGCCCGTGGATCTACGACCAGCTCAAGCCCTTCTACGAGAAGGGCACGGCCGTCGGCATGGTCGGCAAGGTGATGGCGTTTCGCCTGATGCACTTGCACGGGCGCTGTCTGCCGCACCTGGTACCGAAGGCCGTCGACCGCCTGCAGGACTACGAGTGGCTCGACGGAGAGCTCATCGCCGGCATGGCCATCGGCTGGAACTTCGGCGAAGGCCACCTGCACCAGGAGCAGCTGCTCTCGTCGCTTCAGCGGCAGTGCGGCTTCGACGAGGGCGAGGTGCGCTGCGTGTTCATCGAGTCGCAGCCGATTCACGTGCAGGCGCTCGCGTGGCGGGTCGTCGACGCGAAGAAGGGCCAGCTCGAGGCGGGCTCGCTCGGCATCGAGCAGCTGCGCAGACATCAGGCGTGGACGACGAGCTGACGGCCAACCTCGCCGCGGCATGGACCGGACGTGATGATGGAGCCGCCGCTCCTCAGGCTCGCTTGGGGCTTCGTCTCACGCCGGCTTCTCAGTTCGACTCCGCCGTCGCGAGCCAACCTCGCCGCGGCATGGACCGGACGTGATGATGGAGGCCGCCGCTCCTCAGGCTCGCTTTGGGCTTCGTCTCACGCCGGAGCGCGCACCAGCATCACCGCGACCGCGAGCGCGACGAGCACTCCCGCCGCCGCGAGCTGCAGCTTCTCGTTCGAGGTGTCAGGCGTCTGGCCCTGCTCGAGCACCAGCGCGTCGTCGTGACCGAGCTCGTGCAGCACGGCCTGCGCCTCGGGCGTCGCCGTCTCGAGCACCACCCCTCGAAGGTGCGTCGGCTCGAGCAAGGCGTTCAGTCGCTCTCCATGTTCGTCGAGAAAGCGCTTCGCCTCGGGTACTGACAGCGGTGTCAGCGTGTCGAGCAGCTTCATCAGCTCGGGCTCGTGCGTGGCGACGACCGCGCGCAACTCTCCCCGCTCGGTGTCGTCGGCCGGCATCAGGGGAAGGAAGACCGACATCGTTCGCGCGGGCGCGTTCTTGTCGAGGCTGCGCCAGCGGCGAGTGACGGCGAGGCCAGCGTCGAGACGACAGTGACGCAGCTCGACCCACGGGCCGAACGCGCGCGGCTGCTCGAGCCACTTCCGGCAGTCGACGACGACCGGCTCCGACGGTGGGCCGGGGAAGAGCACTGGAGCCGACTGCCACGAGAGCCACGCGGCGACGCTGAGCAGCGCCGTCGCGACGAGGGGAGCAGCCGGGCCGAGCGCTCTGCGTGCCATGCCCAATTCGTAACGGGCGGCACGACGCTGCACGCGGGTCGAAGGTGCCTCAGGGCTGCAACCGCACGGGTTCGCTGAATTCCGAACGATTCGATTGCGACATTCCCGGGGCCGCGACCCATGTGCAGCACCAACGGAGGTCTCACGTGCGTCTGTGCGCTGTACTGCTGGTGATGTTGCTGTCTGGCTGCTTCGCGACCGTGCCCCGCCTTCAGCCGAACGGCCAACGGCTCGAAGCCACCATCGCGTCGAACCGCACCACCTTCTACCGCGGAGATCGCCGCTATGCGCCGGGCCAGTACCAGTGGCTCCGTTCGCTCCGTCAAGGCGACGCGCCCATCGACGACGAGCTCGACTTCTACGCAGCCGCTGGCGCTTCTGACCGCGTCCCACCCTCATCGCGTGGCGAGAGCAGCGCAACCGGGCGCTCGCCATCACGTGGGGCGGTGAGGCGATCGGGCTCGGTCTGCTGGGCGCTGGCATCGCCATGCTCGTCAGCCAGCTCAATACGCCCGGCGCCACGAGCGGTGACCTGCTGACGCAGCCGCAAGGGCAGCTCTCGATGGGCCTCATCGGCGCCGGGAGCATCGTCATGGCGACCGCGCCGCTCCTGCTGTTCCGTCTCTTCGCGCCAAAGGCCGCCATTCACACCGAGTTCGATGACGGTGGCGGCTTCACGTACACGTTGCTGTTCTCGCGCGAAGACGCGGTGCGCACCGCCGAGGCCTTCAACCGCCGGCTGGAGCGCTGAGCGCGGTCAGCGCCTCTTGACGAGCTGCCCTGCGAACAACACCGCGACCGGCAGGCCGCGCGACCACGCCGTCACCGCGACGGCCTGACCCTCTTCGAGGCCCTTCACGAAGGCGTCCTGCCCGACCTCGATGGCCTTCTTGTGCGGCGTCTTCGAACCGAAGTGCTGGTGCAGCTCTGCCGGCGTCAGCACCCAGCAGCGCCCGAGCATCTGATGATCAGCCAGCGTGTCGACGGTGAGAATGCCCGGAGTGCCGGTCTTGTTCGCGGCCTTCTTCGCGTCGGCGAGGCTCGCATCACCAGCGGCGGCGTGCTGCGCGTCGGCCAGCGTCTGCTCGATGGTGCCGTTCCAGTTCGCCCAGGTGCTCCAGGACATGCGGTGCTCCTCGCAGAGGTGGTGGCGCGAGACATAGCGCGTTCGTCACTGCGCGAGCGCTCGAATGGAGGGCAGCTGCGGGTCGTCGCTCGGCGCCTCGCGCAAATACTGCTCGAAGGCGGCCTTCATCGCGCTCGTGTTGCCGAGCCGGCCTTCGGTGATGCCCAGGTTCTTCCACGTCGCGGCCTCGGGGTGCGGGTCGTTGGCGACGGCGTCACGCAGCACCAGCGCCGAGCGGTCGAGCCAGGTGCGGTCGTCGCCGCGGGCAATCGCCACCTCGAGCGCCGTCAGGCCTCGCCTCGCCCTCGCGTTCCACACGTCACGCTCGGCCAGCGCTTCCCACGTGCCTTTCGGCGAGTTCGTCTCCGGCGCATTCGGCGCGAGCTGCTCCGACGTTCGCCACCACGCCTCGTCGTCGAACGGTTCATTCGGTCGAACGAGGCGCTCGCACACGCCGTACGGCACCAGTCGCATCGGCACGGGGTCGCCGGCCTTCAAGCCGCCGCAGAGGAAGATGGGGCGTGAGGCGTTCGCGTCGAGGAACGCCTGCAGGGTGAAGGCGCCTTCATCGCGCGGGTGCCAGCGCGCGCCCGGGAAGTGCACGTCGTTCATCACGCGCCCGACCCGCGCGACGTACCAGGAGAACGTCATCAGCTGCTGATCGATGACTCGCAGTGATGAATGCTCCTTCGCGCACGCCTGCACCGCGCGGGAGACGTCGGTGACGAGGTCGCCCTGCGTCAGCACGAGCGCGTCGTCGGGCAGGTTCAACACCGAGCGGCCGTACGTCGCGAGCAGGTGCGCGTCGTGGCGCGGGTGACGAACGACTCCCACCGCGAGGAACCCGGCCAGCAGCACAGCGCTCACCGGCCGAGGCAGCTTTGCCAGCGCCATCGCGCCAGCGAGACAGAGCACGAGGTGCGGCATGAGGAAGAAGCGCTGCACCACCTGCAAGAACAGCGCGTCGCCGAGGGGAAGGTTGGTGAGCGCGCCGAAGAGCACGAGCGAGCCCGAGAGCGAGACCAGCGTCACGATGACGAAGCGACGCGCGACGAAGCGTGACGCCACCAGCGCAGCGAACAACGGAATTGCCGCGGCCTCGAACACCTCGAAGCGAAGAAACGCGAGCAGCACCGGGAGCGCGCCGCCACCGCTCTCCTCGCGAGAGGCGAGCCTGAACGTTCCGTATTCGCGGCGGAGCACGTGCGTGAAGAAGCCCTCGAGCGTTCGCGCGTCGCCCCATGAAAACGGCGTGTCGACCGAGCTGAAGAGCGGCAGCAACATCAGCGGCGTCGCACCGAGCACCACACCAAGCAGCACCGGGCGCCACCACGTCTTTCCCGCGAGCATCAGCACCGGCAGCGCGACGAAGAGCGCCGTCGGGTGATGCGTCATCGCGAGCCCACCGCTCACGCCGACGAACAGCCAGCGACGCGGCGAAGACGACTCCAGCGCCCACGTCGTCGACCACACGACCAGCGCCACGAGCGCGCCGTGCAGCGCGAAGACCTCGGTCGTCGTCGCCGCGTTCCACACGTGCGGAGTCGCTCCGAAGAGAGCTCCCGCCAGCGCGCCCACGAGTGCACGCTTCGTCCACCGGCGCACCGTGTCGATGACGAGCCCGACCGTCACTGCGCCGAAGAGCGCCGACGTGGCGTTCAACCGCGCGAAGACGTCGCCGATGGGCACCCACGCCGCGAGCCGCAGCGCGAGCCCATGCAGCGGGTAGCCGGGAGGGTGGGCGAGCCCACCTGCGCACGCGGCCGACATCAGCTCACCTGAGTCACCACCGGGCACACCGAGATGCAGCGTCAACGCGTACGTGACGAGCGCGAAGAAGAAGCCCGCCCAGGCGGTGAGACGCGCTGTCATGCGTCGACGTCTACCCCAGGGGATCCGCGTAACGAATCAGCTGATCGATGCCACAGTGTCTACCCATGCTCCGATTCGTGCTCGTCGTGTCGCTGTCGGTTTCTGCAGTGGCCTCCGCGCAGGTTTCGTCGTGCACCACGGCGACCTGCGGCACGTGGACGCCATTCGGTTCTGCGCCGCCGACGTGTTTTTTCAACAACACCGCGCCGCTTGCGTGCCGCACCTTCTCCGGGTGTTCGTGCGAGTTGAACTGCCCGCTCTACGGCGATTGCTGCCTGCAGTTCGACACCATCTGCAACGTGCCCCGCATCGACAACGTCACGCCCTCGACCATCTCGACGGCTGGCGGCGTGCCCATCACCCTCTCGGGGCTGCGCTTCTCGGGTGACGCGGGCGTGGTGAACGTCGACAGCGTGTCGTGCCCCATCGTCTCGTGGAGCGACAACCGCGTCGTCTGCACGGCGCCTGCGGGCTCGGGCGTCGACCGGCCCGTCGTGCTCACCACCGCGCAGAACAAGACGGCCACAGGCCTGCTGTCTCGTGCGCTCCCACAGATTCTCTCGGTGTCTCCAGCGGCGATTGGCACGGCCGGAGGCCCCATCACCGTCATCGGTGACAGCTTCGGTACGCAGGGCATCGTGCTCGATGGTGATGGTGGCGTGCTGCCGGTGGTCGACGCAGGCGTCGTCACCGTCGATGGTGGCAGCGCGCACGTTCGCAGCGTGGTGCTGGCGCCGGCAGGAGCCGACGGTTTCGCGGTGC
Source organism: Archangium sp. (assembly GCA_016793585.1). Next base: position 12,104 of record JAEUJR010000003.1, on the reverse strand, counting down.
GCGTGTCGTTGCTCGGGCGCGCAGGCAACTCGTACACGGTCAACCGCCTCGCGCCGACGGTGACCGACATCACGCCCACCCTCGTGCCGTCTGGTGGCGCCGTCATCACCATCACCGGCAACAACTTCGGCGTCGGCGCGGCGAGCGTCTCGGTCGGTGGCGCACCCTGCACGAACGTCACCACGCTCGTGCCGCACACCACGCTCACGTGTAATGCGCCGCCAAACGTCGGCGCCGCGCTCGTCACGGTTTCGGTGCGCGGCCGCATTGGAAGCCGCACGGCGAACTTCGCGGGCCCCTCCGTCACCAACGCGACGCCGAGCGTGGTGCCGACGAGCGGTGGGCTCGTCACCTTGACCGGCACCGCGCTCAACACGCAGGGCCTCGTCATCACCATCGGCGGCAACATCTGCATTCCCGTGCCGGCCACCGCGACGGCGACGTCGATTCAGTGTGACGTGCCTCCAGGAACGGGGGTCGACCTGCCCATCGTCGTGACGGCAGCGGGGCTCTCGTCGACGCAGCGCACGTTGTCGTACGGCCCGCCAGCCATCTCGGGCATCAACCCGTCGAGCATCGCCACCACCGGCAACGTGCTCATCACGTTGTCGGGCCAGAACTTCGGCGCGCAGACGGCCAGCATCTCGGTGGGCGGAGCGCCGTGCATGCTGAACTCGGTTGGCCACAACCGCATCGTCTGCCTCGCGCCCCCCGGCGTCGGAGCCAACGTCGTCACCCGCGTCACGGTGAACGGGCAGTCGGTCGAAGACTCGAGCTTCTCGTACCTCGCGCCGACCATCGACTCGGTGCTGCCCACGGCTCCACCCACGAGCGGGGTCGCGCTCACCATCAACGGCACCAACTTCGGCTCCACCGAGCAGGTCATTCGGGTCGATGGCAACCCGTGCACGGTGAGCTCGTGGGGGCAGGCGCAGATCGTCTGTTCGGCGGGGCAGTCGGTCGCGGGAGGGACGTCGACCGTGCAGGTCGTCTCGGGAGGCCAGGAGGTGACGTCGACGTTCACCTGGGCAGCGCCCAGCATCGCGACCGTGATGCCGTCGTCGATGAGCACGCGCGCAGGTCAGCCGCTCACCATCAATGGGCTCAACTTCGGGTCGGGCTCGCGCACGACGGTCGAGGTCGGTGGGCGGCCGTGTCTTCCGGGCGCGACCAGCAGCAACACGCAGACCTCCATCAGCTGCGTCGCGCCTGAAGGCGTCTCGCCCGGCCCGGCGCAGGTGCGGGTGACGGTGGGCTCGGCCTCGGCGACGTCTTCGGCGTTCTCGTACCTCGCGCCGACGGTGACCGACATCGCTCCGCTGCGTGGGCCGACGGCGGGCGGCGTGCAGCTCACGATTCGTGGAGACAGCTTCGGAACGGCTCCCGCGACGGTGAGCGTCGGCGGCGCCCCGTGCCCCGTCTCGCCGCCGCAGGCGCATGGCCAGCTGCGCTGTCAGCTGCCGCCAGGGCAGGGCGCGAGCGTGCCGGTGGTGGTGACGGCTGGTGGCCTGACGAGCGCGTCGTTCGCGTATGGGTACGAGCCGCCCGCGGTCGATTCGACGTGGCCGCCGAAGCTGCCGACGCGCCAGACCCCGCTGTGGATTCGTGGCGTGAACTTCGGGACGAACCCGACGGTGACGGTCGGCGGCGCACCGTGCGTGGTGCTGTCGTCGACCGACTCCGAAATCGCCTGCACCGCACCAGCGGGAACGGCCGGCGTCACCCCGCTCGTCGTGTCGGTGGGTGGCCAGTCGAGCGTCGGCGCCACGGTGACGCGCATCGCCACGTGCGGTCGCGAGCTGTCGAACGGCGCCACGTGTGAAGACCCGCGCGAGTGCCGAGGCAGCGGCACGTGCTCGGGCTCCGACTGCGTTGGCGCTGCAGCCTCGAATGAAGGGCTCGCCTGTGACGATGGTGATGGCTGCACCGCGCCGGGCACCTGTCGTTCCGGAGCGTGCGTCGCTCCGATGAGCGCCGATGGCGGGCAGTCGTGCGCGGTGGCCTCGGTGTGCGGCGCGTCGGGTCAGTGTCTGGCCGGGCGTTGCAGCGCGACACCCACGAATGACGGTGGCGCGTGTGACGACCTCGATGGCACCACCACGCAAGATGTCTGTGTCGCTGGCCGGTGCGTTGGCACGGTGGTCGTCGTCGACGCGGGCGTGCCAGACGGTGGCGCTGGCGGCGGATCAGCGGGCGGATCAGCTGCAGGTGGAACCGCGACGGCGGGTGGCGCCGCGACGGCGGGTGGCGCCGCGACGGCGGGTGGCGCCGCGACGGCTGGTGGCGCCGCGACGGCGGGTGGAGCTGCGACGGCTGGTGGCGCCGCGACGGCTGGTGGCGCCGCCAATGGTGGCGGCGTTGCTGCGGCCGGTGGCTCCGCGAGCGCGGGTGGCTCTGCTGGAGGAGGCGAAGGCGAGATGGGTCAGGGCTGTACGTGCCAGACAGTCGACCCGTCGATGGTGGTGCTCGCCATCGCGATGCTCTCGCTGCGTCGTCGCCGCTCCTGATGTCCTCTTTTCGGGGGCCGGCATACCGGGGGCATGCGAGCGATTCCCGGTGTGCTGCTGGTGCTGCTGGTCGGTTGTGGGCGAGAGATCGTCGACGAGTTTCAGCAGGGCCAGGTTGGTGCCGATGCAGCTCGTGCTGATGGAGGCATGGCAGCGGCGCTCGTGCCCGGCTGGTACGACGTGCCGGTCGACCCGGTTCAACGGCTTGGGCTGCTGGTGCTTCACCCTGGTGACGGGCGAACGCTGAAGACGACGTTCGTGTTCTCGGAGTCGGCTCCGGCAGGTGACTACACGGTGGCGGTGGGCTGGCGGGGCGCGACGCAGCTGCAGGTGTTGGGCACGGTGCGGCGAGAGGCTCCTGACTTCGAGGCGCGTCTGGCGCCACCCGCGTCGGTCGTGACACAGCGGCGGTGCGGAGGGGCTGCCTCGGGCGTGCTCTTCGTGCTGGTCGACGGTGCGGTCGTCGGCGCGTCAGCGGGTGGGTGGCTGAGTGACTTCGACATCACGTACGACGAATGCGGAGGAATGGTTCGCGGAGGTTCTTTCCGGCTCGAGCGCGACCCCGGCCTCGAGGTCGCGCGCTGTCGGGTGCTCTCGACGTCGTGCGTCGACAGCAGCCCGGTGCGCGTGACCAGTGGCTCGCTCGTCGTCGAAGACTCCGGCGTGGTGCTCGAGACCGAGTTCGCCCTCATCGACAACCAGGCCACGTTGTCGCTCGAGGTGAATGGCGTCGTCGTGCGGCGTTGGAGCGACTGGGGCAGCTCGCTGCCAACCGGTCAGACCAGCGCGCTCGCCCGGGCGCTGTTCCACGACGGGAAGAATCGGGTCACCGTGCGCATGGGGCAGCGCCGGCCGTGGGAAGCGAACGTCGTGCTGCCTTCGAGCCCATGGTCGCCGCGCGTGACGCCTTCGCTCTCGTTGAACAAGCCGTTCAACGTCTCGCTCGAGGGCACGGCGTGGGCGACGAAGCTGCAGGTCGACCTCTTCCCGGTCGACGCCCCGTGGACCCGTGCAATCTACCCGTCGTTCTCGTCACCCACGTCACCCATCGCGGGGCTCTTCGAGGGCTTCCCCGACGGGCGGGGCGGGCGCGTCACCGGAACGCGCGCGTCGGTTCAGCTGTCGGCGACGCGCATCGACGGCGCCTTCACCGTGCTGCAGCAGACCAGCTTCGAGACGCCCATCACGCCGTGAACCCGTCAGCGAGTCGCGCGCTCGACGTGCACGGGAACTCCGCTCAGCGCGGCGTTGCCGCTGAGTGGGTCGACGCGCAGCTCATCGGAGAGGTCGTTCACGCTGACCCCTGCGTGCGCCGACGCCACCCGCAGCCGAACGCCCTCGCGACCGTGGCCGTACCCGTGCGGAAGGCTCACGACGCCCTTCATCATGCGGTCACTCACCTCGACGGCGACGGTCACTTCGCCGACACGTGAACGCACGGTCACCAACGCTCCGGCTTCGAGCGAGCGCGCCGTCGCGTCGTCGGGGTGCATCAGCAATGTGCAGCGCGCGGGCCCGCTCACGAGCTTCGCCGCGTTGTGAAGCCACGAGTTGCAGTCGCGCGTGTGGCGGCGGTTGATCAGCACGAGCCCGGTCGACTGCTCTGCGACGAGCGCCTCGAGCCGCGCCAGGTCCGTGACGAGCTCGCGCGGCGCGAGCTGCACGCGCTTCGTCTTCGTCTTGAGCCGCGACGGAAACACCGGCTCGAGCGGCCCGAGGTCCATTCCGTGCTCGTGCGCCGCGACCTGCTTCAACGAGAGCCCGCCGAGGCCGCCTCGCGAACCGAGTCGAAGGCCCAGGTCGAGGAGGCGCTCGGGGCCGAGCCGCTCCATCGCCGCCCACGTCAGGCGCTGACGCATCGGCGCGCCCCGCAACGCGTCGAGCCGCTTCCCCAGCTCGACGAAGATCTGCCAATCGTGCCGCGCGTCGGGCCCCGGCTCGAAGACGGCGGGCGAGTGCCGGGCGACGGTGCGCACCGCGAGCATCGGGAACACCACGTCGAAGTGCAGCCGCTCGAGCGGAGACGGCGGCGGCAGAATGAGGTGGGCGTGCCGGGTGGTCTCGTTCAGGTACGGGTCGATGGAGACCATGAACTCGAGGCCCGACAGCGCGCGGTCGAGCTGCGCTCCATTCGGCGTCGAGAGCACCGGGTTGCCGGCCGACGTCACCAGCGCGCGCAGCTGGCCATCTCCTGGCGTGAGCATCTCTTCGGCCATGGTCGAGACAGGCAGCTCACCGCCGACCTCGGGCAGCCCGCGCACGCGTGAGCGCCAGCGACCGTAGCTGCCGGGGCCCACCGACATCGCGCGCGGCAGCCAGCGGGGGTCGAACGGCGGCATGGGGAACATCGCGCCGCCCGCGCGGTCGAGGTTGTTGGTCACGATGTTGAGCGCATTGACGAGCCACGCGCAGAGCGTGCCGTACGGCTGCACCGAGGTGCCCATGCGGCCGTAGGCGACGGCGGTGCGCGCGGTGCGAAAGTCGTGCGCGAGCCTGCGAATCGTCTCGGCGCCGATGCCCGTGCGAGCCGCGACGAACTCGGGCGTGAAACGCGCGACGGCCGTGCGCAGGGGCTCGAGGCCATCGGCGAGCTCGGCACGAAGCGGGGTCGCTCCTGCGCGCAGCACCTCGTTCACCAGCGCCGCGAGCAGCAACGCGTCGGTGCCGGGGCGAATGAAGTGATGTTCGTCGGCCCGCTCGGCCGTCTCGGTCTTGCGCGGGTCGATGACGACGAGCCGACCCTTGCGCTGGCGGAGCGCGTCGAGGCGGTGCTTCATGCCGGGGGCCGTCATCAGGCTGCCGTTCGACGCGAGCGGGTTGGCGCCGAGCACGAGCAGGAAGTCGGTGCGGTCGACGTCGGGCACCGGCAGCAGCAGTTGATGTCCGAACATCCAATGTGCGGCGAGCATGTGCGGCAGCTGGTCGACCGACGTGGCCGAGAAGCGGCTCTGGGTGCCGAGCGCCCGCAGGAACATCGAGCTGAAGAGAATGGCGCCGGTGTTGTGCGTCGTCGGGTTGCCCGCGTACGTCGCGATGGCGTTGCGGCCGTGCTTCGTGCGCACCGCGTGCAGGCCACGCGCGGCTTCGTCGAGCGCTTCGTCCCAGCCGATGGCGCGCCACGCCTTCCCTTCGCGCTTCATCGGAGCCCGCAGCCGGTCCGGGTCTTCGTGCAGGTCCTTCAGCGCGGTGGCCTTCGGGCAGAGGTAGCCGCGGCTGAACGGGTCGTCGTCGTCTCCACGAATCGACGTCACGCGCTGGCCATCGGTCTCGATGCGCAGGCCGCACATCGCTTCGCACAGGTTGCAGGCCCGGAAGTGCGTCGTCATGGACGCGCAGCGTAGCGCCTGTGCACGGCCGTCAGTTGATGGGCTTCGACGCGCTCAGCCCCGCGTCACCTGCGCGGCCTGCCGGCTCTCGTGGGCGGTCTTCCGCAGGCTCAGCCCCTGCGCCGGTGGGGCTTCTTCGTCGGGGCGATGCCGAGGTAGCGCAGCACCAGCTCGCTCAGCTCGTCGACCAGCGTCTCGGTGTCGAGCTGGGCGGGCCGGTCCATCAGCCGAAGGTGCGTCACCGCTTCGACGCTCGTGATGAGCACGTAGGTGGCCACCTCGACGTCGACCTCACGCAGCTGCGACCGATGCGCCTCGAGCCACGCGCGCACGAGCCCCGCCGTCTGATTCGACGCGCGCTGCATGGCCAGCACCCCGACGCGAATGCCGGGCAGCTGCTCCATCAACACGCGATGCAGCTCGGGGTCGTCGGCGTGCAGCCGCACCATCGCGGCGATGTACGCGCGCACCATCTCTTCGACCGAGCGCGGCTGGGCGGCCGCCGCGGCGATGCTCTCGAGCATCAGGTCGCGCGCCTTCTGTGCGTGCTCCTCGGCGAGCGCGGTGATGAGCGCCTCCTTCGAGGGGAAGTACTGGTACAGCGAGCCGATGGAGACGCCCGCCTTCTTCGCCACCGCGTTGGTGCTGCACTCGGCGTAGCCCTTCGTCTTGAGAATGTGAGCTGTCGCTCGGAGAATCGCGTTCACCGTGTGCTGCGCCCGCGCCTGGGTGGGGAGTTTGCGAACGAATTCAGCGGGCTGGGGTGTCATGGCGGCGGCGGTTCCCGAAAGCGAGTCGAAGATGTGAGCGTGCGCTCATATTATGTCTCGCATGAACGTGACACCAGCCCCCGCGTCGAGGTCGACTCCGTTTCCCATGCAGTCGCTGCCCGGCGTGCCCGTGCTCGGCGTGTTGCCCGAGCTGCAGAAGAACCCGCTGCGCGTGATGGAGCGCGCGACGCTCGAGCACAGCCCCGTCGTGCGGCTGCCGCTGCCGCTCGTCGAGGGCTTCATCATCAGCGACCCGAAGCTGGTCGAGCACGTGCTCGTCGGCAATTCCCGCAACTACGTGAAGCAGACGCGCGGCTACGAGATGTTGCGCAAGGTGCTCGGCAACGGGCTCGTCACCAGCGAAGGCGAGTTCTGGAAGCGCCAGCGCCGCATCGCGCAGCCGGCGTTCCACCGTGAGCGCATGCTGGCCTTCGGCGAGATGATGACGACCGCCGCCTCCGACATGGTGAACGCGTGGCAACCGGGCAGGCCCTTCGACGTCGCGAACGAGTTCATGCGCGTGACGCTGCGGCTGGTGGGCGAGACGCTGCTGTCGAGCGACGTCACCTCGTCGGCGAGCGAGGTCGGCCAGGCCATCACCGTCGCGCTCGAGCACCTCATTCATCGCACGCTGCACCCCTTCGGGTTGCCCGAGTGGGTGCCGACGCCACGCAACCGCGGCTTTCAGAAGGCGCTCTCGCAGCTCGACCGCGTGGTGCTGGGAATGATCGGCTCCCGCCGTGACGGCTCGGGCCCGAAGAACGACCTGCTCGCGATGTTGATGGAGGCGCGCGACCCCGAGACCGGCGAAGGCATGAGCGACGAGCAGCTGCGCGACGAGGTGATGACCATCTTCCTCGCGGGGCACGAGACGACGGCGAACGCGCTCGCGTGGACGATGGTGCTCCTGGGCAAGTCGCCGCAGGTCGAGCAGCGGCTGGTGAAGGAGCTGAACGAGGTGCTCGGCGGCCGCGTGCCGACCATGAGCGACGTACCGAAGCTGACCTACACGGCGATGGTGCTGAAGGAGTCGATGCGCCTGTACCCGCCCGTGTGGTCGCTCGCGCGCCGCGTGGTCGAGACCGAGGTCGTCGACGGCGTCACGCTGCCGAAAGACGCCATCGTGTTCATCTGCTCGTACGCGCTGCACCGGCACCCGGGCTTCTGGACAGACCCCGAGGCCTTCGACCCCGAGCGCTTCGCCGCCGACGCGCCGCAGCCAGTGAAGGGCGCGTACCTGCCGTTCAGCATGGGCCAGCGAAAGTGCATCGGAGACACGTTCGCGATGGTCGAAGCGACGCTCGTGCTCGCCACGGTGCTGCAGCGCATGCATCTGTCGCTGGTGCCAGGGCAGCAGTTCACGCCAGAGCCCGTCATCACGTTGCGTCCACTCGGAGGCGTGCAGGTCGTCGCGTCACCGCGCTGATCAGCGTCGCGAGACCGCTCGTCAGACTCAGCCATCAGGTCGACGGCCAGCATTGAGCGCAAGAGACCTGACACCCCGGGTCCCGAGAAGTGCAGAACGAGTGTCACTTCAGGGGCGGTTTCCGCCCTCCGCGCGCCGACAGAAGAACGACCAGGCGCTCCATCACGAGCTGGTCGACGTGCTTGGGTGCGCCGAGCGACGGGCCGTCGAAGAGCCCGAGCTCGACCAGCGAGGCGACGCCATGCCCGAGCGCCCAGGCCAGCAACACGTCGACGCCATCGGCGCCCGTCTTTCCCGAGAGCACGGCGCCCCGGAGCACCGACAGCGCGCGCTGGCTCGCCTCGAAGAGGGGGCCGGCTCGACGCGCGCCGGCGAGGAGCGGCGAGAACATGAGCTGGTAGAGCGCCGGGCGTTGCTTCGCGAAGCGCAGGTAACCATCGGCTACCGCCTGAAGCCGCGCGCGAGACGACTTCACCTTCGCGGTCGTGCGCACCAGCGCCGCCTCGAGGTCGCCGAAGCCGTCGATGGCGAGCGCGACCAGCAGCGCCTGTTTGTCGGCGAAGTGGTGGTACGGCGCCGCCGTGCTGACGCCGGCCCGCCGCGCGACCTCGCGCAGCGACAACGCCTCGAGCCCGTCGGCCTCCAACACGGCCCCGGCAGCGTCGATCAGAGAGTCGAAGAGCGCCCCGTGGTGGTAGCCCATGGTGACATCTTAGCAGTGCTTAGATAGGGTGCCGAGCATGAACTCACGGCGCGTCTTCGTGGTGTTGATGGCGGTGCTGACCCTGGTGCCGCTGCTCACCGGCGCGGTCGAGCTGCTCTTCGGTACTTCGTTGCTCGCGCCGCAGCTCGACCTGTCGTCGCCGGCGCACCGGGTGCTCGACAGCAACCTGCGCTTCTTCGGCGGCGTGTGGCTCGGCCTCGGCCTGTTGATGATCTGGGGCCTGCGTCAGCTCGACCGGCGCGCGACCTTCATCATCTGGCTCTGGGTGGTGATTGGCGTGGGCGGCCTCGGCCGCGCGCTTGCCATGCTGCAGGTGGGCCTGCCACCCGCGCCCTTCATCTTCTTCACGGCGCTCGAGCTCGTGGGAGCGCCGCTCTTCATCTGGTGGTTGCGCCGGCTGGTGCCGAACGCTCCGCTCAGCGCAGGTGCGCGTCTTTGAGGCCGCTGACGATGGCGACGCCGTCTCCCACCGACAGCGCGTCGTAGAGCTTCACGATGTCGGTGTTCGAGTGGCGCACGCAGCCGTGGCTGACGTCTTCGCCGAGCTGCTTCGGCGCGCTCGTGCCGTGCAGCTCTTCACCCGAGCGGCGCCCGTCGGCCCACGAGAGGTCGAGCATGCGCGGCCCGAACACCGGCCCGCCCCACAGCCGCTGACCTGCCTCGAGCGTCGCGCGCTCGTCGAGCTTCGTCGTCACCTTCTTGAGGCCTTCGTCGGTCGAGGTCGCCTTCGCGCCCACGGCGTTCTGGAAGATGCTCTCGAGCTTGCCGTTCTTGTCGAAGAGGAACGTGCGGTGTTCGTCTTTGAGCACCACCACGCGCACCGGCTTGCCGTCGTAGAACGGCGAAGGAATGTTCTTCGTCTGGCCCTGCTGCCCGGGCGCTGGAGCCAACTGGTCGAGGGCGCGCAGCGTCGCGGCGTCGATGGTGCCGGTGGGCCGAACGTCGGGGAACATCTTCGACGCGTTCACCTGAAAGTTCCGAACGGACTTCGCGGTCTGCGGCCCGAAGCTGCCGTCGGCCGACCCAGGCAGCGCGAAGCCCATGTCGCTCATCGCCTGCTGGAACTTCTTCACGCCGTCGCCCTTCGCTCCCGTGCCGAGCGCCTGACCGCCGCCGAGCACCTGGCCGAGCTGACCGTCTCCGGCGAAGCGCTGGTTGAGCAGCGACGGGGTCGAGCGGCCGCTGCCGTCACGAACGGCTGGCGTCCACCCCGGCTGTGCGGGCGTCGTGCTCGGAGCCGCGGGCGCGGTCGGCGTGGTCGAAGGCGTCGTCTGCGGAACCTGGGGCGTGCGGCCGGAGCCGTTCACTGGAGCGGGCATGCCTTCGATCTACACAAGCTCTGCCCGGTGCGCACCTTCACGTCAGGCGTTCTTCCGCAGCCCCACGATTTCGCCGAACCCACCGGGAATGAAGAAGTCGTGAAAGCCGAGCCCCATGATGCGCAGGGCCGTCGTCGTCACGTCAGCGGCGCGAGGCACGCGGCGGCTCGGCTGCTCGTTCTCTTCGATGATGTCGGTCGGCATTCCGAAGCCGCGCGTGTCGTAGGTGCCCACCATGCGGTTGTTGGCGACGTTGCCGCCCGCGAACATCACCGAGGTGAACGGGTGGTGGTCGTCGGGCAGGTTGTACCCAGTCGCGGCCTTGGTGGCCCACGAGCGGCCGAACTCGCTCATCATCACCACGAGCGTGTCGTCGAGCAGCGTCTTGCCCGGCTTGTTCGGCAGCGGCGTGCTCTTCAGCTCTCCGAGGAAGCGGGCGACCAGGTCGAACATGTTGCGGCCGTGCGCGCACGAGAACCCGTGGCCGAGCCCGCTGTGGGTGTCGAAGTCGAGGCCCATCGAGACGTGAACGGCCGTGGCGAGGTCGGCCTTCAGCAGCCGCAGCGCCATGTCGAAGCGCGGCTCGAGCCCCGTCATGTGGAAGTTCGCGAGCCCGAACGTGTAGCTGAACGCAGAGTTCAAGTAGCCCGAGAGGTAGGCGGGCCGCGTCGTCGTCAACGCGTCGATGCCCTTCGTGCGCTCGAGCACCGTCACCACATCGGCCGCCAGCACGCGCGAGACGCTGCGCAACGAGCCGTGCAGCTGCTCGAGGAACGCGTCGGTCTTGACCGACGACTTGCCCTTGAAGGCTCCAGGTACGCCGAGCGTGTAGTCCTCGAGCGGCGTCGTCTGAATCATCGAGCCGGTGGGAGAGCCGTCGAAGTTGAGCTCTGGCTTCGCGGTGCGCGCTTCGAGCCCGGCCCACCACGGGTTGTCGGCTGGCTTCGTCGACAGCTGGGGTTTGAGCGCCTCGATGCTGGGCACGCGCACCGGCGCCGCGTGTGAGGGCAGGCCCGTGGCTTGAGGGAGCCCGCGCTCGCTGGTGATGGTGACGAAGGGCAGGGGGCGTTGCTCCTTCGTCTGCGCGAAGAAGTGGTTGGCGACGACCGAGTGCAACGCCGGCGCGCGGAAGTCGGGGCTGGGCACGCCGCACATCGCCGAGACGAAGGCGCTCGCGTGGTCGGCGGTGCCCTGGTCGATGCCGTGCGCGATGGCGACGTTCTCGTGCAGCGCCCAGTTCACGTAGCCGTACATCGACGGCGTGTACGGTGTGCCGTTCCGCTCCTGCGGCATCGCCGGGTTCCACGAGCGCCACACGCGCAACGCGGGAAAGCGCCCGTCGCCGGGAGCGAGGTCCATCAAGTCGGCTGCCCGGAAGAACGTCGGCTCACCGGCGAACCCGCCAGGGTCGGGCACGTTCTGTTCGACCTGTGCGTCGGTGCCCGGCCAGAACGCGTACTGCGGCCGGAACCCTCCGGGGACGTAGAGCACCACCAGGCGCGTCGGCGTGTCCATCGTCTGGGCGTGCGCCCGCGCTGAGCCGAGCAGGTTGAAGCGCTCGAGCAGCGCGAGCTGAGAGGCGCCGAGAGACCACTTGAGCAGCTGTCGTCGTGAGGTGTTTCGCATGGGGCCTCTTCAGAAGCTCAGCCACTGAGGGTGACGCATGAAGCTCGCGCACACGGCCGTCCACGCGGCCTTGGTGTTCGTCGCTTCGAGGGGCAGGTAGACCTTCGTGTAGAGCGCCTCGACGGTGTCGTCGGTGGCGGGCTCCGAGAGCATGCGCAGGTGCAGCGCGGCGATGTTCTTCTTGATGTCGGCCGCCTTCGTCGCGCTCTTGTCGGCGAGCGTGACGTGGCGGAGCACCGCGGTGTTGCCCGGCTTCTCGATGGCGCGTTTGCACCACGCCTGCGTCATCTGCACTAGCGTCTGCACGGCCGCGGGCCCGAGCGCGACGTCTTTTCCGCGGTTGTCGAGCGCCGCCATGCCGCCGAGCGCCTCGTACCGTTCGACGGTGCGCGAGTCGGAGACGTAC
>JAEUJR010001095.1 GCA_016793585.1 Archangium sp. | reverse complement strand
CGACGTCGAGCTGAAGATCTTCCGCGAGAAGCGCATGGGGCTGATGGTCGACAAGCTCGCGAGCCTCGGCTTCCCCGTGACGATGGAGGCCGTGAAGGCCATCGCCGGCAATGCCCACCTCGCGCGGCCGCACCTCGCACGGTGGCTCGTGAACCAGGGCTACTGCACCTCGACGCAGGAGGCGTTCTCGCGGTTTCTCGGAGACGGAAAGCCAGCTGCCGTCGCCCGCTTCGACGTGACGCCCGAACAGGCCATCGAGCTGATTCACTTCGCGCATGGAACGGCGACCGTGGCGCACCCCGGGCCGACGCGGCTGAACCGGTACGAGCTCGAGCAACTCAAGCTGCGCGGGCTCGACGGCATCGAGGTGCATCACTCCGATCATCCACCGACGCAACGTCAGCAACTGCTCGGCTGGGCGAAGGAACTCGAGCTGATCCCCACGGCCGGGAGCGACTTTCACGGCATGAAGGTGGCCCCCGACCGCCACTTCGGCAGCGTGGGGATGGACCCCGACGAGTTCAAGAAGCTCGAGTCGCTCCGCCGCTGAGCCTCAGGCTGCCGCGCGCTGGAGCGGACGCACCTGACGCGTCACCCGCTCCCCCTTTCGCCAGACGGTGAGATCGACGACCCACGCCGACTCGAGCGCGAGCAGGCGTTGCAGATCGTCCACCGTCGACACCGGAGAGCCGCCGAGGCCCACGACGAGGTCATCAGCCACCACGCCCGCCTCGGCCGCCGGAGAGCTCCGCCCAGTCTCGACGACCCGCACCCCGCGCCCCTGCCCCACCTGCGACGCGAGCTCGGGCTTGAACGTCTCGTTCCTCGCCGAGATGCCGAGGAAGCGTCGGCGGACCTCTCCATGTCGAAGCAGCAGCGCCGCCACCCATGACGCAGTCGACGACGGCACTGCGAACCCGATGCCCTGCGCGAACGGCAACATCGCCGTGTTCACGCCGACCACCTGGCCCTTCACCGACAGCAACGGGCCTCCCGAGTTGCCGGGGTTGATCGCTGCGTCGGTCTGAATGAGCCCATCGAGCGACGCGCCGTCACGCCCCGGCAGCCTCCGCTCGAGCGCGCTCACCACGCCGAACGTCACGCTGCGCTCGAACCCGAACGGGTGCCCGAGCGCGATCACCACCTGGCCCACCTTCACCGCCGACGCTTCGGCGAGCGGCAACGTGGTGATTCCCGAGCGGCCCGTCTTCACCACCGCGAGGTCGGTGGAGGGATCACGGCCGACGACCTCGCCCTCGCTCCACTCGCCGTCAGAGAACCGCACGCGCACGCGGCCGTTGGCCTGCCGCACCACGTGCTCGTTGGTCAGCACGAAGCCATCGGGCGTCAGCCCCAGTCCCGTGCCATTGCCCCGTCGATGCTCCAGCGCCACCACACCGGGCGCCGCGCGAGTCACGAGGGTCTCCAGTTCGTTCGAGAAGAGCTCGAGCGGGTTCATGGGTTCAGGGCCTCGCCGCCAGGGTCACCTGCACGGTCTCGATCTTGCCCTGACGCCACAGCCGCGCCGGCACCTGCTGCCCGACGTGATCGGCGCGCAGGTACGAGGTCAGATCCTCGAGCGTCTTCACCGTGTCGTCGCCGAGGTGCAGCAGGGTGTCGCCGTACTTGATGCCGGCGCTGTCGGCCGGCCCATCTTTCTCGACCTTCATGATGATGAGACCCACCTCTTCGCCCGTCGTCTGCCGCACGTCGTCGGGCAGACGAACCGGCTGCATCTCGACGCCGAGGTAGCTGCGACGAACCTGGCCGTGGGCCTCGAGCTGAGCGACGACCCGTTTCACGGTCGAGCCGGGAATCGTCAGGCTCTCACCGCGCATGAGGCCGGTGCTGGTGAGCCCGAGGATCGTCCCGTCGACGCCGATCAGCGGCCCGCCCGAGAAGCCTGGGTGGTGCGGCGCATCACTCTCGAGGTAGCGATCGATCGTTCCCCCGCGCATCGCGCGGAACGGCTTCTTCCCGTGCGCGCTCACGATGCCGCTCGTCGCTCGTACCGTCTGCCCAGGCCGCGCGAGCTTGAGCACGAGCTGCCCCACCTTCGCGTTCAGCCCATCATCGAGCGTCACGGGCGGCAGCGTGCCTTCGACCTCGAGGAGCGCGAGATCGGTCGACAGATCGCGCCCCTTCACCTTCGCTTTGAACTCGACGCCTTCGAGGCCGACGATCGCGTCATCGCGGAACAGCCCGCGGGAGACGGTCACGACCCTGTTGGGAGAAATGACGAGGCCGCTGGTCGACTGGCGGCGCCCACCTTCGACGCGAACCACGCTTCGACCAACGGCCTCGACGACTGCAGACAACGCTTCAGACAACTCTGCGGCTGAGACGGGCATGCGCTTCCTCGGGACTGCGGGGGAGAAACTGCGACTCCCGAGAAGCTACGCATGCTGTCGAACCACGAAACCCGCCGAACAGTCAGAAACAAGCCGAACAGCGGGGACTTACGACCTCACAGATTGATGAGGCCACGACGTGCAGCGCGAACCACGGCCTCGACCCGCTTCTGCGCGTCCATCTTCTGCAGAATCGAGTTCACGTGGAACTTGGCGGTGTGCTCGCTGATGGTGAGCTTGGCCGCGATCTGCTTGTTCGACAGCCCCTCGGCCAGGAGGATCAGCACTTCGTGTTCACGCGGCGTGAGGTTGTCGTCGACCGCGTTCGAGCCCGCCTGCACGCCACCGCTCGAGGAGACGGCGTTGAGCCAGCCCGGCTCGGTGACGGTGAGGCCCTTCTGCACGGCCGCGATGGCCACTTCGAGCTTCGCCGCGGTCGAGTCGCGGGGAATGACGGCCTGAGCACCAGCGGCGAGGGCTTCGCCGACCTGCTCCTTGTTCGCGAGCGCGAGCAGGGGCCGCTTGAGCTGCAGCGCCTTCATCTCGGCGAGCGCCTTCGGCGGGTCACGGGTGACGTCGACGACGATGACATCGGCCTGCGCCACGCGCGCAGCGATCTCGAGGTTGCTCTCGACGGGGCTGAGGATGAAACGGTCGGTCTGTTCGGCCAGGGATTCAACGAGGGAGTGGTCGGCCTGAACCACGACTCGCAACGGCATGATCTGGGGAGGAAGTCCGCGCATGATGTCTCCACGAGTAACGCACCCTGCCTCTTCGGCAAGGACCGCCGCCGCCGCCCGCCCTGACCCTCGACCCGTCTGCTTCGACAGGTGAAAT
>JAEUJR010001040.1 GCA_016793585.1 Archangium sp. | reverse complement strand
GCACCGAACATCTCGCGCGCGACCTTGTAGCTCCAGTCGCAGAACGCGCCTTCGGTGTACTTCATGATGTTGCCCTTGTGGACGATGGTGACGCTCTTGCGCTTGTTCGCGATCGCGTAGCTCATCGCGCTGTGCATGAGGCGCTCGGTGCCCAGCTGGCTGACGGCCTTGAGGCCGACGCCGACGTTGATGGCGACCTCACGCTTGCCCATGCCGACGCCCTCGAGCGCCGACTGCCACTCGTTCGACGCCTTCTGCGTGCCGAAGCGAATCTTGTTGAAGTCCTTCGGGAACTCCCTGGCCCAGAACTCGAGCACCTTCTGCGCCTCGGGAGAGCCGGCCGGGTAGTCGATGCCCGCGTAGATGTCTTCGGTGTTCTCGCGGAAGATCACCATGTCGACCTTCTCGGGCGCCTTCACCGGAGACGGCACGCCCTTGAAGTAGCGAACGGGGCGCAGGCAGACGTACAGGTCGAGCATCTGGCGCAGCGCGACGTTCAGCGAACGAATGCCGCCGCCGACGGGCGTGGTGAGCGGGCCCTTGATGCCGATGAGGTACTCGCGAAACGCGGTGATCGTCTCGTCGGGCAGCCAGTTGTTGACCGTCTTGAACGCCTTCTCGCCGGCCAGCACTTCTTTCCACTGAATCTTGCGCTCGCCCTTGTAGGCCTTCTCGACCGCCGCATCGACGACCAGCTGCGACGCCTTCCAGATATCGGGGCCCGTTCCGTCGCCCTCGATGAAGGGGATGATCGGGTTCTTGGGGACGTTGAGCTTGCCGCTCGAGATGGTGATCTTTTCGCCGTTGGCCATGTGTTCGTTCCTTGAGGAAAAAGGCGGGCGGACCATCTCACCGGCGCAGGAGTTTTCAACGAGAACCGGCGCGGGTTCGTCGCGTCGCAGCTTTGGGTTCCTTCACCTGTGCTGATGGCTCTTCGCCCCGCATCCACGCCAGGGCGCGCTCGCGTTTGGCTCCACGCAGGCTGGAGTTCCAGATGCGGACGGACCACTGCACCTTCAGCTTCTTCGCGGCGCGGATGAGCCAGGCAGGCAGCTCGCCTGGATCGCAACGACCGAGCCCGAGTTCGTCGATGACCCGTGCCTTCTCAGAGCCGAACGCCGTCGTTCGGTGCTCGGCCAGCACGCCAGGCACATGCGAGATGCTGACCCGGAACCAGACCGCCGAAGTGGAGTCGAGGTCGACGTGGCCTTGAAACACGGGAACGTGCGAGGCGTTGAGCGCGGTGCTCGAGAGCGACCAGTGGACCGAGAAGGTGTCGACGTCGAAGCCGATGCTCCGCGCGAACGCGAGCGCGGGTGACTCGTCGTTCCGCTGTCCGAGCAGCTGTTCGACCGACTCGAACATCAGCCGAATGGGCTCGGTCTTCGCCGCATGGGTCTTCAGGCGCTCCAGGTGGTCGAGCGTCTGGCTCTGACTGCTCGCGGCGGCGTGGAAGTGCGGCATGAGCGCGTCGACCGAGGCCTCCGAGCCATCGGCTGCCAGCACCGCCAGCATGTCGAGCGTGGGCCCTTCTCCCCTCGCGGCGGCAGCCTGAATCGCGGGCAGCAACGGCCCGCTCGCGAGCCCAGCGATCTTCGCTTTGCGCTGCTTCGAGCCCCAGCCGTACGTGGTGTTGAGATCGAGGAGTCCTCGGATCGCGCGAGCCCAGTCGCGCTGGAGATCGGCTGAGTCGTGCAGCGCGGCGAGGAGGTAGATCGAGAGGCGCGAGTTCGGCTCGTCGCGGAGGCGCTCGACGATCACGCGAATGACCCGCTCGGGAAGCTGCTCCACGTTTCGCGCGAAGCCCCACCACGAGTGGGGGTCGCGAAGCTTCAGCGCGGCCTCAGCGACGACCTCGGCGGGAACGTCGTCGGGCACCTGTCGCAGCAGCTTCTGCACGCGAGCGAACGGGGTCTTTGGGTCCTGCAGTTCCCGGCTGGCATCGACGAGGCGCGCTGGCATGGGCGCGCACTCTCGACGCGCCACGACCACGGCGCAACGTCGCGTTGTACGGGTGACGTGAGCGTTGTAGGCACTCGGTCGATGCCTCAGGCCACCGAACGACTCCAGAGCCCGGGCGCGCTGCTGCGCCTCGACCGATCGTCCAACACGCTGAAGGAGCGGAAGTACCAGCTGACGGTGACGGCTGGGCCCGATCAGGGCACGACGAAGGCGATCGACGGCCGGGTGGTGGTGGGGTCGCACGAAGACGCGGGGCTGTGCCTGAAGGACACGACGGTCTCGCGGTACCACGTGGAGCTCGATGCTCGCCCAGACGGCGTGCTCGTGCGCGATCTCGAGTCGACCAACGGCACCTACCTCGCCGGCAACCGCATCTCGGAGATGATCGTCGAAGATCAGGCGACGGTGACGGTCGGCAAGACGACGCTGCGCATCGGCATGGTCGAGGCCGATCTGGGACTCCCCGCGGCCCAGGCGAGCTTCGGACCCGCCATCGGCAACGCGCAGTCGATGAAGCAGCTGTTCGGCATTCTCGAGAAGGTGTCGCCGACCGATTCGACGGTGCTGCTGCTCGGTGAGACGGGCACGGGCAAAGAAGTGCTCGCGCGCGCGATTCACATCAAGTCGCGTCGGCAGGCGCGGCCGTTCGTGGTGGTCGATTGCGGAGCCGTGGCTCCGACGCTGATCGAGAGCGAGCTGTTCGGGCACGTGCGCGGCTCGTTCACGGGCGCGGTGAGCGATCGCAACGGCGCGTTCCTCGAGGCCGATGGTGGCACGATCTTCCTCGACGAGATCGGCGAGCTGCCGCTCGAGCTGCAGCCGAAGCTGTTGCGCGTGCTCGAGGCGGGAACGGTTCGGCGCGTCGGTGAAGACAAGTACCGCCGGGTCGACGTGCGCGTGGTCGGCGCCACGCATCGCGATCTCGAGAAAGAGGTCGAGGCCGGCCGCTTCCGTCGCGATCTCTACTACCGCCTCGCGGTCGTGCTGGTGACCGTGCCTCCGCTTCGCGATCGCCTCGACGACATTCCGCTGCTGACGCACCACTTCGTGCAGGGCATGGGGCGCGGTGACTTCGAGCTGCCGCGCGGCCTGCTCGCCCGCTTCGCCGCCTACCACTGGCCCGGAAACGTGCGTGAGCTGCGCAACCTGGTCGAGCGTTCGCTCGCAGGCGCCGACGTCGACACGATGCCGCAAGAATCGACCACCGCCGCCCGCACGCTGAGCTCGACCGAGAACATCACCGACCTGCCGTTCAAGGAGGCCAAGGAGCGCCTCGTCGAGTCCTTCACGAAGGAGTACCTCGTGGCGCTGCTCGAGAAGTGCGGCGGCAACATCAGCCAGGCCGCGCGTGAGGCAGGCATCGCCCGCAACTACGTGCACCGGCTCGTGTCGAAGTACGGCCTCAAGGGCCACGACTGAGCCTGAGGTTGCGAGAATAGAACGACCGTGCTATTTCGTCGTTCATGGGCAAGGGTGAGCAGACCCGACAGCTGATCGTCGATCGTGCGCTCTCGCTCGCCCAGAAGGTCGGGCTCGAACAGGTCACCCTGGGCGTGCTCGCCGACGAGCTCGATCTCTCGAAGAGCGGGCTGTTCGCGCACTTCAAGTCGAAGGAGCAGCTGCAGCTCGAAGTCGTCGCCGAGGCCCGCGAGCGCTTCACGAGCATCGTCGTCATCCCCGCGCTGAAGGCCCCTCGCGGCCGCCCACGCGTCGAAGCCCTGTTCGAGGGCTACCTCAAGTGGATCTACGGCGCGTTCGGCACCGACAAGGGCCCGACCGGCTGCATCTTGATGGCGCTCTCGTACGAGTACGACGATCGCCCGGGCCCCGTGCGTGACGCCCTCGTGAAGTCGCAGCAAGACTGGCTCGACAGCATCGCCCGCGTCGCGCGTGGCGCGATCGACGAGGGCCACTTCGCGAAAGACCTCGACGCCAAGCAGTTCGCCTTCGAGTTCGACGGCATGCTCATGGCGTTTCACCACGCGACCAAGCTGCACCTGAACCCGCGCGCGGAGTCGATGGCCCGCAAGGCGCTGGGCCACCTGCTCGACCGCGCTTCCCTGTCCTGACGTTCACCCCCGAGGAGCACCCGCCATGGCCCAACCAGACACACAGAAAAGCACGACCGGTCGCATTGTCGCACCGCTGCCCATTCGGTCCGCGATGGCGGCGCTCGGAGTGGTTGCTCCCCCGCTCGCGGCGCGACTCGCTCGGACGCTCTACTTCCGGCCCAACCGGCTCCCGGCGAGACAGGCCGAACGTGACGTGCTCGCGAGGGGCACACGCTTCGTCGTCGAAGATGACGGCGTTCAGGTGGTCGGCCGCTCGTGGGGCCGAGGGCCCGTGATCGTGCTCGTGCACGGCTGGAGCGGGCATCTCGGTCAGCTCACGCCCTTCGTCGACCCGCTCGTCGAGCGTGGCTTTCAGGTCGTCGGCTTCGACTGGCCGGGCCACGGCGATTCGCATGGCGACGTCTCTTCCCTGCTCCACGCCGCGCGCGTGCTCAAGGCGTTGCAGCAGCTGTTCGGTCCGTTCCACGCGGTGCTCGCGCATTCGTTCGGCGCAGCGGCGACCGTGTACGCGTGCAGCACCGGGCTGCAGGTCGGTCGCCTCGCCTTTCACGCGCCGGTCGCTCGGCTCGATCGCTACATCGACGAGTACTCGTCGGCGTTGCGCCTCTCGTCTCGGCAGCGCACCAACTTCATCGCCTCGTGTGAGACGTGGCTGAAGCAGCCGTTCGCCTCGTTCGAGCCGCTGCAGGCCGCGACGAAGGTGACGGTGCCGACGCTCGTGCTCCACAGCGCCGACGATCGCGAGGTCTCGCTCGACGATGGCACCCAGCTCGCGGTCGCGCTCGGTGGAGAGCTGCGTCGAAAGGAAGGCCTCGGGCATCGCAAGCTGCTTCGGGATCCAGCCTGTGTCGACGAGACCGTCGCCTTCCTCAGCTCGGAAACAGTTCCAGCTCCTGCCACTTGAACGAGGTCGAACTCCCTGCTGCGACCGAACCACCTCAGCCTGGGTACAGCGCCAGGACTTCCGCGCGCATCAGGCTGCGCCACTTGAACGCCATGGCGGTCTCGAGCGCGTGCTCGAAGCGCTCCTTCGCCTCGTCTTCCGTCGCGCGCGTCTCGACGGAGGCGAGCTCACCGAACGACTCCATCGCGACGCCCTTCGTCGACCAGAACACACGCCCTCGGAGCGCGAACGCGTGCACGAGCTTCACGGCACCGCGATCTTCGAGGAAGTACGACGCGTCAGCCGGGAGCTCGCCGATCGATCCGCCTGCGCACTGAGGTCTCGCCTTCGCCTCGGCCTCCGAGATCTCCTTGAACCCGAGCGAGAGCCACTCGTCGACGAGCGCCTTCGCGGCCGTCTGCGTCGCGGCTGCGTCAGGGAACGTGCAGATGTTGAAGACCTTGAGCTTCTCGGACTCGCGATCGTGCGAGAGCCCCGTCACGGCGACGCTGATCGCGCGCGTCTCGCCACCCTTCGCGAAGTGTCTCCACTGGGGCTGTGGCTGCGGCGCAGGAGCTGGCGCGCTGTCGCGAGCCGTGCGCTGCTTCGTCGCTGCGGCCAGACGCGCTCCGGTGAAGATCTCGAGCTGCTGTTTTGCCGCCTTCACGAGCTTCTTCACACCAGCGAGCTTCTTCTTGCTGAAGAGCACCAGGTTGTATTCGTCAGACGCGGTGTCGAGCGACGCGAGCTGCTTGCCCGCTTTGCCCAGCTCTTTGCCCGCGAGCTCGAGCAGCTCCCACGTCGAGCGATCGTCGAGCGCCTCGTCGGCCAGCCACTTCGGCTTCTTGGGCCCGCCGAGCTTCGAGATCGCCCACGCGACATCCTCCGCGTCGGCCTTCCAGTCGAGCCCGAACGAGACCTTCAGCTTCGCCAGCCCATCGATCACCGCGATCCACGGCAGCTCGGGCGTCGGAGCGCTGATGTTCCGCTCATTCAACGCCTTCTTGTGCTTCTTCACGTACGCCGCGGGCTCGGAGAACGCCTGCGTGACGTCGATCTTCACCTTCTTCGCCTTCGGCCCCCCCAGCGCGGTCACCAGCCCCGTGAGAGCGGCGAGCTGCTTCTTCTCCCCTGGCGTCATGGCCCGAGGTTCTAGCCTGACAGGCGAGCGATCTCGTCAGCAGGAAAGCCAGCCTCGCGGAAGACCTCGGCCGAATGTGCTCCCAATGCGGGTGACGGCGTGGTGGGCAACGGGCCGAAGTGCAACGGCGTCTTCAGGTGCATCACGTCGCCGGCCTTCACGAACATGCCGCGCGCGACCAACTGCGGGTCCTTCAGCACGTCATCGCCTTCGTTCACCGGCTCGACGCAGAGATCGTGCTGACGCAGCAGCGCGACCCACTCGGCCTGCGTCTTCGTCGCGAAGATCGTCTCGAGCTCACGCCGCGTCTTCGCGCCCTCTTCTCCCGTGTCGTAGCCGCCAGTCATCAGATCCGGCCGCTCCAGCACGGCGCAGAGGCCCGAGAAGAACTTCGGCTCGAGCGACCCGACCGCGAGCCAGCGATCGTCTTT
>JAEUJR010001018.1 GCA_016793585.1 Archangium sp. | reverse complement strand
GGTGAACGAGCAGCTCGCGCAGTGGCTCGACGAGAACCCGAACCAGGCGAAGAAGATCGTCGGCAAAATCGGAGACGCCGCGCGCGCCCGCATCGCCGCCCGCAAGGCGCGTGAGACGGTTCGCAAAGGCGCGTTCTCGGGAGGCGGCCTGCCCGGCAAGCTGTCTGACTGCCGCTCGAAGAAGCCCGAGCTGTCCGAGCTCTTCATCGTCGAGGGTGACTCGGCAGGTGGCTCGGCGAAGCAGGGCCGTGACTCCGAGTTCCAGGCGATTCTGCCGCTGCGCGGAAAGATCCTGAACGTCGAGAAGGCGCGGCTCGAGAAGATGCTCACGAGCCAGGAGATCGTCACCCTCATCACCGCGCTCGGCACCGGCGTGCGCGCGGGCAACGACACCGAGGGCTACAAACCCGACGACGTTCGTTACCACCGCATCATCTTGATGACGGACGCAGACGTCGACGGCTCGCACATTCGCACGCTGCTCCTGACGTTCTTCTTCCGTCAGATGCCCGAGCTCATCGAGAAGGGCTACATCTACATCGCGCAGCCGCCGCTCTACAAAGTCACGGTCAACAAGAAGGACCGGTACCTCAAAGACGAAGACGTGCGCAGCGACTTCCTGCTCGAGCGCGCGGCCGAGCGTGCGGCCCTCGAACTCAAGACGGGCGAACTCACCGGTGACGACCTGAAGAAGCTGCTCAAGAAGGTCACCGTCTACAACAAGCGCCTCGAGAAGATGGCCCTGCGCAAGGACAAGCGCGTGGTCGACGCCATCGTGCAGGCCGCGCACTTCACGCCCGAGATCCTCAAGGACCTCGACAAGACCGTGAAGGACGACGAGGGGCAGCTGATCAGCAGGGCGCAGGCCGAGTTCTTCAAGGTCGAGGAGTACCTGACCGAGCGCTACCCCGACATCATCGACCGCATGAAGGTCGAGATGAAGGACGACCCCCAGCACACCTCGAAGAAGTTCGTCATCAAGTCAGACGTGAACGGCGCGTTCCGCGAGACCGTGCTCGACACCGACTTCTTGAACAGCGCCGAGTACCGCGAGCTCGTCATGCTGCGCGAGTCGTTCCAGGCGTTCGGCCCCGCGCCCTACACGCTGCGCATCGGCGACCCGAAGAAGGTGAAGCCCGAAGACGGCGAAGAGCTCAAGCGCTTCACGGCCCACACGTATCAAGACGTGCTCTCGCTCGCGTACGAAGAGGCGCAGAAGGGCCTCTACATTCAGCGCTACAAGGGTCTGGGCGAGATGAACCCCGAGCAGCTGGCCGAGACGACGATGAACCCGCAGACGCGCACGCTGCTGCAGGTGAAGGTGAAAGACCTCGTCGAAGCCCAGGACATCTTCACCAAGCTCATGGGTGACGACGTCGACCGCCGCCGCGACTGGATCGAGAAGGAGTCGGTGCGCGTGGTGAACCTCGACATCTGAGGCAGCCTCGAGTCAGGCGCGCGACGCGACCATCACCCGGTTGCGGCCGCTGCGCTTGGCTTCGTACATCGACGCGTCGGCGGCCTTCAGGGTCTCGGCCGGCTTCTCGCCGTGCACGAGCGGCGCGATGCCCATCGAGATGGTGACGCGCGGCAGCTCGGCGCCCGTCGGCCCCACCACCTTCGTCTGCGAGACGATGACCCTCACGCGATCGGCGGCCAGCAGGGCCTCGTCGGGCGTGGTGGAGGGGAAGAGAATGACGAACTCTTCTCCGCCGAAGCGGGCGACGAGGTCGGTCGGCCGCAGGTGCTTCACGAGCGTCGCCGCCACGGTCGTCAACACGAGGTCGCCGATGTCGTGGCCGTGCGTGTCGTTGAAGCGCTTGAAGTGGTCGATGTCGATGAGCGCCACGCAGAGCGGCTCCCGGTCCTTCTCGTGGCGCGTCACGAGGCGATGGAGCGTCTCGTCGAGCCAGCGCCGGTTGTGAATGCCGGTGAGGCCGTCGAACATGGCCGCGCGCTCGTACAGCCGGCGCTTCTCGATGTTCGTCGACACCGTCGCGTTGTTCTTCCGCAGCCGCTCGGCCAGCTTCACGATGAGGTTGACCGCGAACGGGTGAGAGGTGTGCACCAACTCCCAGAAGCCGTCTTCGCTCAGCGACAGCAGCTCGCTCGGCTGATGCGCGACGACGAAGGCCGACGCGGGCTCACCGGTGATGACGCCCAGCTCACCCACCGTCTCGCCTGCGCCCAGCATCGCGATGGGGTCGGCCGTCGGCTCACCGAGCGTGACGGCCAGCTGCCCCGTCACCACGAAGTGCACCGCGGCGCCGGGCTCGCCCTGCCTGATGAGCACGTCACCCTTCTCGAGCGAGCGGCGCGTGCCCACCTTCACGAGCGCCTCGCGCTGCTGCGCGGTCACGCCCCCGAGCATCGCGATGTGGTCGAGCGCCGTCATGCGCGCGCACCGTACTGCACCGGCTTCGACCAGCCTGCGCCCAACGTCGGTGATGGGAGCCAGCTCGCCTGCGCGGCACCGACTCGACGTCGAGCGCTCGACAGGCTCACCGCTGTGGTTGAGGCGACACCGACACCCGATTGCGGCCGGCCAGCTTGGCCTCGTACATCGCAACGCGAGCCCGTTCGACGAAGGCCGCTGCTTCGTCGCCCCAGCGATGGCTCGCGACACCGATGGAAACCGTCACCGGTGGAAGGCTGGCGCTCATCGGAGGGACGGCCGCCTCGGCGATGGCGGCCCGAAGGCGCTCCGCCACCTGCGCAGCTTCGTCGAGCGCGGTCGAGCTCAGCAGCACGACGAACTCCTCTCCGCGGGTGCGAGCGATGAAGTCGCTCACCCGCGCGAAGCGCCACGTCAGCTGCACCACCTGCCGCAGCGCCTCGTCTCCAGCGGCGTGCCCGTGCGCGTCGTTGAAGCGCTTGAAGTGGTCGAGGTCGAGCACCAATGCCGACAACGGCTCGTGGTCGAGTTGGTGTCGGGCGACGAGCCGGGGCGCTGCGTGCTCGAGCCAGCGCCGGCTGTGGGCGCTCGTGAGCGGGTCGAAGAGCCCATTCGCGCGGTGATGCTGACGCGCCAGCTCGTCTGCGCGCTGCTCGGCCTCGAGCAGCGCCAGCCGGTGCCCCACCACCCCGAGCAGCGCACCGCCGAAGCCGCGGTCGGTCTGCAGCAGCGCGTCCACCTCGCTCCGGGCGACGACGCACACCTCGGTCGCCTCGTGCGCAACCACGAAGGCGTCGGCGGGTTTCCGGGTCAGGAACCACGAGAGCCCCACGAGGTCGCCCGCCCGAAGGTGTGCCACCACCGTCGAGCCATCACCGTCGAGCGCCATCACGAGCGCGCCCTGAACCACGAGGCAGAGCGTGTCGACGAATGACCCCTCGGCGTGCAGCACCTCACGCGCCGCCAGCCGACGAACGCTGCCCAGCCGCAGCAGCACCGTCGAGAGCTCGTCGCCAGCGCTCGTCATGGCCAGTCACCATACGCCAGCGGCGCAGCGGGAATGTTGGTCAACCCCTTCGACCCAAGCGAGGATTCACGCCGTGCCGAACCTGACTCGTGCAGCGGTCTGCCTGATGCTCGCGCTCACTGCCGGCAGCGCGCTCGCCCAGACCAAGACGAAGAAGGGCAAGCTGGCCGACCCCGAGCCCGCGCCCGTCGTCACGCCGGCCAGCCCCGCCGCCGAGCCCGCGCCGCCGCCCGCGCCCGAACCCGTCGCAGCCCCCGCGCCGGTGAAGCCGGTCATCGCCGCGAACCAGAAGCCGCGGCTCGCGGTGCTCAACCTGCAACCCCAGGGGGTCGAGCCCGCGCAGGCCGCGGCCCTCAGCGACGCCCTCGTCGCCGCCTTGTCCGAGCGCGGGCTCTTCGACGTCGTGTCGATGCGAGACATCGAGACCGCGCTCGGCGCCGAGCGGCAGAAGCAGCTGCTGGGCGTCTGCGACGCGAACCCCGACGCGTGTGGCGTCACGCTGGGCGACTCGCTGGCGGCGCCCTTCGTGCTCTCGGGGCAGCTCTCGCGCGTGGGCTCGGCCTTTCAGCTGACGTTGCAGACGGTCGACACGGCGAAGGGCCGCTCCATCGGCCGCGCCAACCGCATCGCAGGCTCACTCGAGGAGCTGCAGAAGCTGGTGCCCTACGTCGCCGCCGAAGCGACGGGCTCGCCGCTGCCGCCGCCTCCGTCGCGGGTGCTGCCCATCACGCTGCTCACCGTCGGTGGCGTCACGGTGCTCTCGGGCGCGGTGTTCGGCGTCGTCACCCTGACGCAGCAGCAGCAGCTCAACGACGAGCTCTGTCCCGGCGGGGTTCCACCCGATGGCCGCTGCACCGGCACCGCGCTGCGCGAGCGCTCGTTCTACCTCGCGCAGAACGACGTGCTGCTTCGCCAGAAGTGGGTCGCTGCTGGGCTGCTCGTTGGCGGCGCGGCCCTCACGCTGCTGGGCTTCGTCTTCATGCCGCCCGCCGAGACGCAGTCGCGGCTGTCGGCGCTCGTGGTGCCGACGCTCGACGGCGTGGCGGTGGTGGGAGGCTTCTGGTGATGACGCGTGCATTGGTGTTCGTCGCGAGCCTGACGTCGTTCGCGTGCCCGGGTGTGCTGACCGCTCCGGGCAACGACTTTCCCTGTGACTTCTCGAAGCCCATCGGTGAGCGCGACGGCGTCTGCTCGGCCGGAGACGTGTGTGGGGTGAACAACCGCTGTCAGCGCTTTCAGTACGAAGGCCCGCAGTTCGAAGGGCTGCCGACGTTCCCCGACTTCTCGGAGAAGGTCGACGCCGGCACCGCGCTGCACCCGCGCATCACCGGCAGGGTCGACTTCGTCGCGAAGGTGCAGGGCACCGACACCGTCGTCATGCACACCCCGCAGGGCGCCTTTCAGCTCAGCCGCGCGGGCGTCGAGGCGGTGCCCTTCACCAGCGCGCCGCAGGACCTCGACGACGTCGTGCTGCAGCTGCGACCTGGCACGCCGAAGGTGACGGGCATTCTGCAACCCTCGAACGAGCTCTACGCCGAAGGAAACCCCGGCAACCGCGTTCAAGACCCCGGGCAGGCCTTCGCGCTCAAGGCGCGGCGGCTTCGCGTGGTCGACCCCGAGACGGGGAGCATCGGCCTCATCGCCGAACAGAACACGAGGGCCGGCCTGCTCCGCGAGCAGCCGGGCCGCGACGTGTTCGAGCCCTTCATTCCTTCGACGTCGGCCCTCTCGGTCTTCGACCTCGCGCCCGGCCCCGTCGTCGCTGCGCCACCGCCGGTCGGCCGTTTTCGCAGCGTCGTCGCCCTCACCTCCGACGGCATTCGGGTGCGCGGGCTCGACGGGGGCCACGAGCTGGTCTACCCGCTCGCGATTCCCGAAGGCGCGGTGTTGACGGCCGACGCCACGGCCTCGACGTTCGCGATGTTCTCGGTGCGCGCGCAGGGCATGCCGCCGACCCTGTCGGTGTTCTCGGCGTCTCGCACGGGCAACGAGTTTCAGGTGACGACGCCGTGGGGTGACTGCTCGCCCTGCCCGACGCCGCTCGCGTTCACGCCGGGCTCGGACCTTCAGGGGCCCTTCGTCGAGGTGCTCTGCAACGGCGAAGGCCTCGTGCGCGTTCGTGGCACGCGCTCGTCGGGCCCGCTCGCTGCGTGCCTCACCGAGACCGTCACGGCGCCGTTCGACACCTCGAAGGTCGCCACCACGATGAAGCGTGGCAGCAACGGCCAGCGCTACCTCGCAGCCGAGCAGGACTTCTCGTCGGCCATCGGCGTTCTGCTGGGCGGCGCGAACGGGCAGGTGTGGGGTGGCAAGACGATGAGCGGCGCGACGCCCGCGTTCCTCGACCGCGTGCCCATCGACGTCGCCTCGCTGGGCGTTCGCGCCGACGAGCTCTTCGCGTTGGCCCAGCCCGGCGTGTTCGTGCACGACGCCGACGCGGGCTTCTTCGTCATCGCCCCAGAGGTCACCAGCCGCATCGAAGCGCTGGTGAACCAGGGCCAGGGGTGGGTCGTCGGCGAGCAGGGCAACCTGGTGCTCATCGAGAACCTGAAGAAGGCGAACCTGACGACGAAGTTCGGGCCACGGCTCGTCGACGGCCGCGGCCAGCCCGTCTCGAGCGCGCTGCGCGGAGAGGCCATCACCGACCTCGACGGCGGCATCATCTCGATGGTCATCGCAGCGGACGACTCGTTGTTCTTCGTGCCTGCGCCCGAGCCGACGAACCTGCCTGGCCACAGCGAGCTCTCGGCGCAGCTCACGCCCGAGCCGTCGACGCTCATTCGCAGCCTCGCGCTCGAGCGTTCTCCCGTCGGCACCAACGGCGTCGACCGCGTGCGCGGCTACCTCGTCACCTCGCGCAACGTGTACGAGTTCAAGCTGGGTGGTGCGCCCCTGCGGTGGACGGCGACGCCGCTGCAGCTCTCTGGCGCCGAGCCGGTCGAGGTCTGGTTCGACAACCCGCGCGGAGGGCTCGGCCGCGTCGGCTACCGCGACGGCACCATCTTCTCGACGCCCGGCGGCTTCCAGCTGGCCGAGCCGCTGCCCGTCGTCGACGGTGGCGTGCCGGCAGCCGTGCTCGACTACGAGAACCTCGGCGGCTGGCCGGTCGCGTACACCTCGGTGGGCATCTTCGTCGCGCGCTACGACAAGCTCGAGACGGGCCGCCTCGACAGCCGCTTCCCCGATGGTGGCGTGAACAAGCCGATGTCGTGGCGCGAAGTGACGTTGCCCGACGGCTCCAGGCCCTGGCTCAGAAGGGGCCCGCGCGCCGAAGCGTTGCCGGGTCGCCTTCACGTCGTCGCCGAGCCGCAGACGGGCACCGACCGCGCCTACCGCCGGCGCTTCAGGCTGCTGGTGTTTCTGCCAGACAGCGTGCTCGAGATTGGCCAGCACGAACGCACGAACACCTCGACGCTCGTCGAGTGAGGCTGGCCTGCTGTGACGAGACCGTGACCCAACCGAGGTGAACCCGACAGCCTCGCGTGACGAAAACGGGACGAACTCGCCATCACGCCGCAGAACGGGGCCAGTACGACGCCGCCCATGTTCGCCGCGGCCCAGAGTTCTGCTCTCGATACCGAGCGTGAGAAGCGCCTCGTGTTCGCCGCGCTCGCCGCCGTCGCCGTGGTGGCCGGAGCGATGCTCACCACCGCGTTCCTCGCCTCGCACTACCACCCGAAGGCCGAAGAAAAGACGGTCGACGTCTCGTTCCGCCCGCCACCGCCGCCTCCGCCGCCTGCGAAGATCGAGAACCCGCCGCCACCTCCGCCAGCCGTGAAGAAGGTGGCGCTGCCGAAGCCGCCCGCGCCCGTCGAAGCGCCGGTCATCGCGGCGCCCGCGCCGGCGCCTGCAGCGGCTGCCATGGTGGCGCCGAAAGAAGTGCCGAAAGAAGCGCCGCCCGAGTCGGCCACGCCCGTCGCCGCCATCGCCGTCGCGGTCGGGGGCACGGGTGATGGAAGGGGCACGGCCGTCGGGGGCCCCGTCGTCGCGCCGTCGGAAGACGACTCTCCTGCGCCCGTCGAGGTGAAGGCCAACACGAGCGGGCCGGTGAACCTGCCTGAAGAGGCCGACGCTCCCGAGCCCGACGAGAACAACGCGCCGCCCGAGTACCCCGAGGCCATGCGCGCGACCGGGCAAGAAGCGCGCGTCGTCTTGAAGGTCGTCGTCGAGAAGACGGGCACCGTGGGCCGCATTCAGGTGCTCAAAGGTGACGAGCCCTTCGTCGCCGCCGCCATCGCCGCGGTGAAGACCTGGCGCTTCTCGCCCGCGCAGCTCGACGGACAAGCCATCGCAGTGTTCCTCACCATTCCGGTGAAGTTCTCATTGAGGGAGTAGCCACATGTTCGACTTCGGAAAAATCCTCGGCCACATGGGCATTCCGGCGATGACGGT
>JAEUJR010001017.1 GCA_016793585.1 Archangium sp. | reverse complement strand
TGCATCAGGAAGATGCGTGTCAGCTGCTCGATCGGTATCCAGCCGACAAGTACCGCGTGAGCATCAATGACGTGGCGAAGGCGTTCGAGCGGTTCGCGGCGGCTCCGACGGTGGAGGTGCTGAGGTTGATCGAGTTGGTCGCGTTCAGCTTCGTGATCGGCAACGGCGATCTGCACGGGAAGAACATCAGCCTGCTCGGTGATGAGGCGCTGCAGCTGAGCCCTGCGTACGACCTGTTGTCGACGCGACCGTTCGGTGACTTGCAGCTCGCGCTGAAGATCGACGGTCGCAACGACAAGGTGACGCGGAAGCACTTCATCGACTTCGGCACGCGGTTCCGCGTCACAGCGAGAGCTGTCCAGTTGAAGCTCGATGCCCTCGTCTCAGGTGTGCGGAAGGCCATGTCACAGCTCGATGAACTTGGCCTCGAACCAAAACGTGAACGGCAGCTCCGTGAGCTGATGACCCTCCGGCTCGCCGCGCTGGATGGTTGACTCCGCGCGACACTCAGGTCTCGATCCAACGGAAACGGCAGCAGCGTCGGCGCGAACTTACTTTCGGCGAGACAACTCGTTCAGCAGCCACTCGGCGTCGTCATCGGTCGTCGAGTGAAGCGCGGTCTCGTCGGTCGCCAGAACCTCAAGCACGTCGGCTGCGACTCTCAGGGCTGAGGCCAACGCAGGATCTGAGTCACGGAGGGCGCGCGTCTCTTCGTCCAACACGCCTACGACCTGGTTCTTCGTCGCTGGAGCGACTCCTCGCCAATCGCGGAGAACTCCTGGACGTCTGAGTTTGAGTCTGATGGTCGTGAGTCGATCGGCGTTCATCCGACGAGATTATCGCGAGGCCACCAGCGTGTAGGTGAACGAGCCGCGCGGACCACCGACGGCATCGAGGAAGCGGCGGTACTCCGACGGTGACATCGTCTGGCAGCCGATCGACGACGGGGCCGACGAGTTGCCCTGATGAAAGAGCACTCCGGTGAGTCGATCGCCTCGACGCTCGGAAGCGCTGCGCTCGCCTTCGCTGTACGCGCCGTCGTGGTTCGTGTCGCGCCACCCCGGAATCGAGCCTGAGCCGCCGAGCGTGCGCACGTGGAACGACGCCGCGCCTGCGTGCTCTCCGTTCGGCACCACCTGATAGTTGCCCGGCCGAATCATGCCGACGTCGCCGACCCCATCACCCGTGACATCTGGAGACGCAGAGGAGCGCGACTGACCGGGGTACGTCGCTCCGGTGAACTCGTGCACGCGGCCGTTCGGCGTCAGCACGATGAACCGATCGCGATACTCCCGTGCGGCTCCACCTTCGCCCGCACGAAGCCCGAGCACGGTCGGCTGTCCATTCGGGCACACCTCGCCGCCGGCCCGACGCACCATCGACGCGTAGTAGTCGTAGCGCTGCCGCTCGTCCCCCGACGGCCTGCCGATGTCGACCGGCGCTGGACGATTCGGCTCGAAGTCCGAGCCATTCCCAGGCCGCGTCGGCTCGGGGTCACGACGGTTGATCTGCTGACCTGCCGACGAGCGCAGCTTGCCCACCGTCTCAGGCCCGACGACGCCATCGGCTTCCGCGCCGGTCGCGCCCTGGAACTCGCGCACCGCCCGCTCCGTCGCGGGACCGAATTTGCCGTCTTCTTCCAACCGCCAGCCACGCGCGTTCAGCGCCCGCTGCAGCTCGGCCACGCCTTCGCCACTGGCGCCACGCTTGAGGAACTCGCCATTCGCAGCCGCCGTGAGGCCGGGGCCGAGATCAGCGGAGGGAGTCGTCGTGCTGCGGGGAACGCGGTTCGAGATTGGAGCGACCATGAAAGGGTGTCGCCCGAAAAGGCCGCCGGAATTCCCTCCGAACTGTCAGGCCGATTGACGTCGACCCAGGGCTTTCGGGCACCTGCGCCGGTCAGGATCGCTTGCGACGGGCCGCCAACGGGTGCGATGGAGCCCGCGTGACGACTCCCCGGCTGTTGAAGACGCCCGACGAGGTGCGCTGGTTCGTGAAGGACCTGCGCCGTCGAGGCCAGACGCTCGCGCTCGTGCCCACCATGGGCTTTCTGCACGATGGCCACCTCTCGCTCATGCGTGAAGGCCGCTCCCGCTGCGACGTCGTCGCCACCACCATCTTCGTGAACCCGACGCAGTTCGGCCCGAACGAAGATCTGAGCCGCTACCCGAGAGATCTCGCCGGCGATCTCGCCAAGTGCGGCAGCGCCGGAGCCACCGTCGTCTACTCACCCGAGCCCTCGACCGTGTACCCGAAGGGCTACCAGACGTACGTGAACGTCGAGCAGGTGAGCCAGGGCCTCTGCGGTGATCGCCGGCCCGGCCACTTCCGCGGTGTGGCGACCGTCGTGACGAAGCTGCTGGCGCTCTTCCGCCCCGACGTCGCCCTCTTCGGCGAGAAGGACTACCAGCAGCTGCAGGTCATCAAGGCGCTCAACCGCGATCTCGAGCTTGGCGTCGAGATCATCGGCATGCCCACCATTCGAGAGACCGACGGCCTCGCGATGTCGTCACGCAACACGTACCTCTCCGCAGAAGATCGTCAACGCGCGCTCTCGCTCTCGAAGGGGCTCTTCGCGATGCAGGCCGCAGCGAAGGGCGGCGAGTCCGACGTGAACAGACTCCTCGCGCTCGGCACGAAGCCGCTCACCGAAGCGCAGGTGAAGCTCGACTACCTCGAGGTGCGTGACGCCGAGACCCTCGAGCCGCTCACCACGCTCTCGAAAGATCGTCCCGCCCGCGTGCTCGTCGCTGCCTTCCTCGGCACCACGCGCCTCATCGACAACCTCGCCCTGACGCTCGCGGGTTCCTGACGATGGCGAAGCCGCCCCCGACCACCGATCAAATCCAGCTCGTCTGCGAACACCGCCGCGCGAAGTTCGACTTCACCTTCGACGAGACGCTCGAAGCCGGAATCGTGCTCACGGGTAGCGAGGTGAAGGCCATGCGCA
This sequence comes from Archangium sp., assembly GCA_016793585.1. Next base: position 3,320 of record JAEUJR010001017.1, on the reverse strand, counting down.
ACGGCGAGGCCAGCCTCAACGACGCCTACGCGATGCCCGAGAAGACGGGGTTGGTGCTGCACAACGCCCACATCGGTCAGTACAAACCCGCGTCGAACTTCGGCCACCTGCCCATTCGCCCGCGTCCGTTGCTGGTGAACAAGAACGAGCTCGAGAAGTGGTCGGCGAAGGTGCGAGAGCGCGGCTACTCCATCATTCCCATGTCGCTCTACTTCAAGAACGGCTGGGCGAAGGTGAAGCTGGGCCTGGGCAAGGGCAAGAAAGACATCGATCGCCGCGACACCATCAAAGAGCGCGAGAGCAAGCGCGAGATGGACCGGGCCATTCGGCGAAGGTGAGCCGGCTGGATTCCGACGTGCGAGAAACCGCCGAACCGCTTACGTTTCCCTGACTGCCCGCCCACATGGACCGACGGAACGACGACAAGAAGGCCCGCCTGCTGAAGGCCCTGGAGCAGGGCATGACGCAGATCCACCTCGATGCGCGTCGGCCGGGGGTGCTGGTGCCGAAGAAGTTCACGACCGATCACCACCTGGTGCTGAACATCTCGTACCGGTTCGACCCGCCCGACCTGACGGTCAACGACTGGGGCGTACGCGAGACGTTGTCGTTCGGTGGCGAGCGCTTCACCGTCGGCGTGCCGTGGTCGGCGCTGTACGCCATCGCCAGTCACAGCTCGCACGACTTCTTCATGTTCCCGGAAGACATGCCGGAAGAGCTGCTGCAGGGCGCGGTCGAGCGGCAGACGACGGTGCCTCCGCCGGGTGGGCGCTCCGAGGTCGCGTCGATGCTGGCCGAGGTCGCTGCGGGCATGAAGGAGGGCGAGCCTCCACCGCCTCCCGCGCGCGCTCTGTTGCGTGAAGTCGTGCTCGACAACCCCACCGGCGACGAGCCCCCGAAAGAGCCCACGCCGCCCAAGCGCGGTCACCTGCGCATCGTGAAGTGACGCATGCAGCGGTTCAGTCTGTTGTTGCTCCTGATGGCCTGCTCTCCGGTCAACCCCGGAGGCCAGTCGAAGTCCGGTCTTCCTGCCTGGAGCGCCATGCCGCGCTTCCTGCCTGCGGCTCCGGGCGCAGCGCTGTGTTCGCGTGGAAACGATGACCGCGTCACGCGGGTGTTCTGCCAGTCGCCTGCGCCCAGCATTCAAGGGCTGACCGATCTCTACCGCGCGCTCGGCCTGGACCCCGGCATGACCGGAACGTCGGTGGCGTTGACCGCGCACTCCACGGCGCTGGGCACACGCTCGGTGAACCCGCTCAACCCGCGCGTCATCGTGTTCGATGGCCTGCCCCGCGATCGGCTGAGCAAACGGCGCTTCGTGGCGGCGGGCTTCACGCGCGGAGAGCCGATCGTCGAGCTCGCGACCCGTGACGAGACGACCCAGCAGCTGCGGTTTTTCGTGCTCGCGTACCAGCGCGCGTGTGACGCCGATGGTTCGTGCACGCTGGCCGACCAGCTGCTCGAAGACACCGAGAGCGCATGGACGCGCGTGACGCTGTTTCAGGACGTCGATCTCGAGAACACCTCGCTCGACTGTCTGCGTTGCCACCAGCCGGAAGGGCCGGGCACCGCGAAGCTGCTCCGCATGCAGGAGCTCCGCTTTCCGTGGACGCACTTCCTCGCGCCGAAGAACGACTCGACCACCGGCTTCGAGCTGGCCCGCGACTTCTTCACCGCGCACGTGCCGAGTGAGCGCTACGGCGGCGTGCCGGGGCGCGTGATTCTCGACGCGAGCGATCCGAACGCGCTGAGCCAGCTGATGGCGCAGGAAGACTCGATGAACCAGCCGAACGAGTTCGCCGGCTTCACCATCAACCTCGAGCGTGAGTCGACGGGCGAGAGCGCGACGTGGAACGCATCGTGGGCCAGGGCGCTGAGCGCCGAGATGATTCCGGTGCCGTACTGGGGCCTGCGGGTGACGAACGCTGAGAAGCAGGCGACGGCGGCGGCCGCGTTCCAGAAGGCGCTCATCGAGGGGCACCGCGCCGACGTGCCCGAGCTGCGCGAGCTGCACACCGAAGAGGCCGAGCGGGCGAGCGGCGTACGACCGAAGCAGGGCGCGACCGGCCGCGAGGTGCTCGTGCAGACGTGTGGCCAGTGCCACCAGGGCAAGCGCAACCAGACGATCACCCGGGCGCGCTTCGACGCGCTGCGCCTCGAGGCGATGCCGCCCGATGAACGTCAGCTGGCGATCGACCGCCTGCGGTTGCCCGAGACCGACGTGCTGCACATGCCGCCGATCTTCTCGAACGTGCTCACCGACGCCGAGCGGCAGCTGGCCCTCGACGCTCTGCGTGCACCGTAAGTTCGCCGGGCCGTTCCGCCGGGGCTAGATCTGGCTCCATGCCCTCGGTTCAAGACGAAGACTTCAACCTGCCACCCGCGGTGAATGGTGGTGGCATCTCGTCGACGCACTGGCACCCGCCGCCGCCGCCGACGCTCGCCGTGCCGAAGATCGAGGTCTCGAAGGCGTTGCTGCACGCGCTACCGAAGACCGATCTGCACTGTCACCTCGACGGCTCGATGCGGCTACGCACCATTCTCGAGTTGGCCGAGCGCCAGAAGGTCAAGCTCATCGCCGACACCGAAGACGCGCTCGCGAAGGCGATTCACAAAGGAGAGGTCTGCAAGGATCTCGAGGACTACCTCGTCGCCTTCGACGTCACCTGCTCGGTGCTGCAGACCGAAGAGGCGCTCTTTCGCGCGGCCTACGAGCTGGGCGTCGACGCGGCGGCCGAGAACGTTCGCTACATCGAGGTGCGCTACGCGCCGGTGCTGCACCAGCAGCGGGGGCTCAAGCTGACGGCCATCGTCGACGCGGTGCTCGAGGGGCTGCGTACGGCCAAGCGCGAGACGCGCATCAAGTACGGCGTCATCTTGTGCGGCATTCGCCACATGAACCCGCAGTCGAGCGTGCGCCTCGCCGAGCTGTGCGTGGCGTACAAGAACCGCGGCGTCGTGGGCTTCGATCTCGCCGGCGCCGAAGCGAACTTCCCTGCGAAGGAGCATCGCGAGGCGTTTCAGTTGATTCTGAAGAACAACGTGAACTGCACGGCGCACGCGGGCGAAGCGTACGGCCCCGAGTCCATCGGGCAGGCGCTGCACTACCTGGGCTCGCATCGCATCGGCCACGGCGTGCGGCTGCGCGAAGACGGCGACCTGCTGAACTACGTGAACGATCACCGCATTCCACTCGAGTGCTGCCCGTCGTCGAACCTGCAGACGCGCGCGGTCACCGAGATGAAGTCACACCCGCTGAAGTTCTATTTCGACTACGGCCTGCGCGTGACGATCAACACCGACAACCGGCTCATCACCGA
>JAEUJR010000991.1 GCA_016793585.1 Archangium sp. | reverse complement strand
ATCAGTTCAGCTTCTCGGTCGCGCTCTACGAGGCCCTGTACGGCAAGCGGCCCTACGGCGGCGCGACGCTGCGGGCGCACGCGAACGAGATCGCCCAGGGCCACCTGCTCGCGCCCCCATCGGGCTCTGCGGTGCCCGACTTCGTCTACGAGGCGCTGGCGCGCGGGCTCTCGAACGACCCCGCGAAGCGTTGGCCCGACATGGTGTCGCTGCTCAAGGCGCTCGAGCCGAAGCAGGGGCTGTCGGGAAAGCTCGTGTTGCTGGTCGCGAGCCTCGCGGTGCTGGCGATCGCCGTGACGAGCTTCGCGGTCTGGCAGCAGCGGCGGCTGCGGGTCTGTGGCGGCAGCGAGAAGCGGCTCACCGGCCTGTGGGACGACGCGCGCAAGAAAGAGATCCACGCCGCGTTCCTCGCGACGCGCGCCTCGTACGCCGAAGAGGTGTGGCGCAAGGTCGAGAGCAACCTCGATCGGTGGACGCTCGATTGGGTGAACGCCAGCCGTGATGCGTGCGAGTCGGCGCGCGTGCGCAAGGTCGACAGTGAAGAGGTGTACGAGCTTCGTCAGGCCTGCCTCGATCAGAAGCTCGACTATCTGCGCGCGCAGACGAACGTGTTCGCTGGCGCCGACCTCGACATCTTGAGCTCGGCGCCCTCTTCGTCTGCGTCGCTCGAAGGCGGCCTTCAGTGCCTCGACGCCCGCGCGGTGAGCCGCCGCCTCGAGGACCCCAAGGAGCGCGACGCCTCGCAGGTGCTTCGCCGGGTGATGGCCGAGGGCCGCGCGCTCTTCGACGCCTCGAAGTACGCGGCCGGTGTCGAGAAGCTGAAGGGCGCCGTCACGCCCGAAGCGAGTGAAGACGTGCAGACCGAGGCGCTGTTGTTGCTCGAGCACCTGCAGCGCCGCGCGGGCAACGTCAAAGACGCGAACCAGTCGCTGCTGCTCGCCACCGAGCACGCCGTGCGCGCGCAGGATCAAGGCGCGCTCGCCACTGCGTTCAGCCGCCTCGCCGTCGCCGAGAACGAAGACGACGTGAGCCGCGCCGACGTGTGGATGCGCCTCGCCCACGCCGCCGCCTCGAAGGTGCCCGACGACTGGCGCGTGCTCATCGAGCTGACGCTGAACGACGGCATTCTCTCGACGTACCGGAAGAACCACGAGGCCGCGCAGAAGAGCTTCGCCCGCGCGCTCGAGCTGCAGGAGCAGCACCTGGGCCCCAATCACCCCGAGGTCGCACAGACGTACAACCTGCTGGGCGTCACGCTCACCAACCAGAACAAGCCCGACGAGGCGATCGAGTTCTACGAGAAGAGCCTCGCCCTGCACCTGGCGGTCGAAGGCCCCGCTCATGCGCAGACGGCGTCGGCCGAACACAACCTCGCCGCCACGCTGCGACGAAAGGGCCAGTACGACGACGCGCTCGTGCACTTCCAGCGCGCGCTCGACGCCCGCCGCACGGTGCTCGGCCCCGAACACGCCGACACGCTCAAGTCGATGGAGGGCATGGCGCGCACGCTGCAGCACCTCGATCGCCGCGAAGAGGCGCTCGTGCTGCTGAAGGAGCTGCTCGAGGTGCGTGAGCGCACGCTGGGCCCCAAGGCGAAGGAGGTCGCCTCGACCTGCGAGCTGCTCGCCGAGCTCTACGCGGCGGGCGAAGACTGGCCCGAGTCGAAGCTCATGGGTGAACGTGAGCTGGCCATCGCGATCGAGGCGAAGGGCGTCGACGACCCCTTCACCGCGCGGGCCCGGCTCACGCTGGCGCGGGCCCAGACGGGCCTGGGCCAGTGGGACGCGGCGAGGAAGAACCTCGACGAGGCGATGCGCATTCGGCGCAAGGCCGGCGACGAGTCGGCCGACGTGGCCGTGGTGCTGCACTCCCTCGCGGCGTTGTCGCTCGAGCAGAAGAAGGGCGCCGAGGCGAAGCTGGGCTTCGAGAAGTCACTCGCGATGCGGGAGCGCCTGGGCAGCGCCACCAACGAGACGCTCGCCGACGACAAGGCCGGCATCGGGCGTGCGCTGCTCGCGCTCGAGCAGCCGAACGAGGCGGTGCTGCAGTTCGAAGAGGTGCTCAAGCTGCTCGGCGACGTCGACGACAAGCGGCGGCTCGCGCGCGCGAAGGTCGATCTCGGGCGGGCGCTGCTGCTGGCCGACCCCGCCTCGAAGGAGCGTGGCCTCACCCTGCTCACCGAGGGCCTGCCCGGCCTCACGCAGCGGGAGCGGGACAAGCTGGCGCCGCTGCTCGAGAAGGCCTTCGGCCCCGACGCTGGCCGTTAGAACAGCTCGTAACGCGCGCCGATCATCACCTTGTCGTTGCGCGACAGGTACCCGAACGGGCTGAAGCTGGTGCCCTCGAAGAACTCGGCGGCGAGCCACAGCTTCAACGAGTCGAAGCCCTGCCAGGTGACGCGCGGCCCGACGGCGAAGCTCAAGCCGATGGGCTCGAACGCGGCGCGCAGCTCGAGGCTGAGGCGATCGTCGAGCAGCGTGTAGCCGACGTTGCCCACGAAGAGATGGAACCACGCCGTGCGGGCGGCGCCTCTCGCGGTCGAGGGCTCGAGCAGAATGAGCTGCTCGTTCGCGGCCACCGAAGGAATCGCGAGGCCGAAGTAGGTGACGGCCCAGACGAGCTTCGAGTCAGACGCCTGGCTGACGCCGAGCACCCACGAGACGGCCGCGTGATCGACCGGGCTGAACTCGGCGTCGAAGAACGTCTGCCGCGGAGAGAAGGTGACGTCGGCGTCGACCTGCGCGGGCCCGACGATGGTCGAGCCCTCGAGCGAGAAGAGGTGCGTGCGTGCGTAGGTGCCGCGGAACAACGTCTCTCCCGCTTGAAACCGGTTCAGCACCGACGCCGCCACGGCCTGGGGCACCGGCCGCCCTGCCGCGTTCGCCGACGCCAGCACCTGCACCTCGGGGTCGACCACGACGCGCGGCATCTTCTCGTTCATCCACACCCACGAGCCGCCGACCTTGAACTTGCCCGTCGACCGGAGCCGCAGCGCCACGTCTCCCAGGAACGGAGGCGGCCGGCGGGTCTCGAGCAGGCGCTCTTGAACGAAGTCTTCGACCGAGGGGTCGACGCGGCGCGTGTCGAACGAGGGCGCGAGCGCAGGCTGCAGCAGCGCCTCGTCCTGCCCGAACACGAAGTAGCGGTTGGGCATGAAGAAGGGCACGTAGGCCGCGAGCCAGCTGACCTGCCCGATGGTGCCCTGCGCACGCACCGCCGGCACGGGAAGCAACGTGTCTTCGAGTTCACCCGCGACGAAGCTCTCGCGCAGATCGCGCGAGTTGAGCGAGTCGGCAGGCGCCAGCGCCGCGTTCGCGCCGAGCGCCAGCCGCTGGTTGCCCACGCGCAGATCGACCTTCGGCGAATAGACATCGACGTACGCATCACCGAGCAGCGGCTCGAAGAAGCCCTTGGCGCGATCGAACTCGCGCTGCGTCGCCAACCGCACCTGCGCGCGGCCTTCGAGCACCAGGCGCACGCGCTCGTTCACCTTCACGTCGACGCCGAGCGACGCCTTCAGCCGGCCCTCGGCCACGTTCTCGGCGAAGGGCACGTTGCGCGGAGAATCGAAGCGCGTGTCGACGCTCGTGTCGGCGCGCACCGAGCCGAAGAGCCGCACCGTCGGAGCCGCAGGCGCAGGCTCGAACGACTCGATGACCGGCGTGGTGACTCCCGCGTCGAGCGGCGTCTCGACGAAGGCTTCGATGGGCTCGAACCCCTCGATGGCCATCGGCGCGGCGACCACGTCTCCGCCATCGACCGCACCGGCGTCGACCTGCGAGAGAAGAACGACGAGGAGGGTCGCCGCGGCAGCCACGATGGGGCGCATAGCTCAGGCGCGCCGCTTCTGCTCTCTCTGCCGGACCTCGTGACGTGGTGAGCGATTGTGAGAGAGTGCCGCCGTGGCTGACGCACCCGACCAGGACACGTTCATCAGCGGCAAACACCGCATCATCGGTGGCCGGTACATTCTCGAAAAACAGCTCGGCGCCGGCGGCATGGGCACGGTCTTCAAGGCCAGCCAGATGGGCGTCGGCAACGTCGTCGCCATCAAGTTCCTCAACGAGGCGCTCTCGGCCGATGCGGGGCTCGTGAAGCGCTTCGAGCAGGAGGCGAAGGTCTCGCTCGAGGTGACGCACCCGGGCGCAGCGCAATTGCTCGACACGGGCAGAGACCCGAAGACGGGGCAGCTCTACATCGTCTTCGAGTTCGTCGAGGGCGAAGACCTGCGCGCGCGGCTGTCGAACGAGGGCGCCCTGCCCTTCGACGAGGCCCGCGACATCGCCCTGCGCGTCGGCGAGGTGCTCGCGACCGCCCACGCGCGCGGCATCGTGCACCGCGACATCAAGCCCGAGAACATCAGGCTGCGGCGCGATCTCGGCGGCACGCACGTGAAGGTGCTCGACTTCGGCATCGCGAAGTTCAGGCCCGAAGCGAACGCGCGGCTCACTGCCGATGGAGCCATCGCTGGCACCCCCGGCTACATGGCTCCCGAGCAGGTGCGCGCCGAGGCGCTCGACGGCCGCGCCGACGTCTACGCGCTTGGGCTCGTCACCTACGAGATGATGACCGGGCTCTCGCCGTACACGTCGACCTCGGCGCCGGCCTTGCTGGTCGATCAGATGACGACGCCCATGCCCTCGTTGTCAGCGCGCGCACCGGGCCGCGACTTCCCCGAGCTCGACGCGGTGCTGCAGAAGGCCTGCGCGAAAGACCCCGCGCAGCGGTACCAGTCGGCGAAGGAGTTCGTGCAGGCGATGAAGGCCCTGCCGACGCCCCCGTGGAGCTCACGCGCGCGCCCTGCCGTCGCCGCCGCGAATCGCGCCACGCCTGCTCTCCAGTCGGCCGCGGCCCCCGTGGCCACCCAGGTGCAGGCGCCCTCGAAGCTGCCGCTCGTGTTCGGCGTGCTGGCGCTGCTGGCCGTGCTGGGAGGAGGCCTCGGCTTCGGGCTGTGGAAGCTGTCGAAGGCGGGCCCGGGGACTCTTCTCGCTGCCGCAGCCGACTGCCCGGGCAGCGAGATCTACAAACCCGAGCTTCGCCAGCTGTCGACGAAGGAGCTCGAAGCGAAGGTCGTCGCCACACGCATCATGCCGCCCAGCCTCGCCCAGCGGCAGCTCACCACGCTGCAGGCGAGCGCGCAGAACTACGACCCGTCGAAGCGTGACTGCATGTACCGCATGATGCTGATGGGCTCGGTCGCGGCCGAAGAGACGACGCTCGCCAGCACGCCCGAGCTGTGGGGCCACCGCCGCGAGGTGAAAGATCTCGAGCTGCTGCTGCTCGAGATGCCGCTCAAACAACGGTGGACGGTGGCGCAGCGCAAAGACGTCATCGCGCAGATCGACTCGATCTTCGTGGCGAACCTGAAGAAAGACGCGCCCGGCGACGAAGAGCACTGGCGTCGGCAGTACCTGGGGCTCGAGCTCACCTGTGAAGCGACCGACGAGACGCTCGCCGAGCTGAAGGCGAAGCGGCCCGGCTCGTGCCTCAACCTCACGCCGCGCTGAACGTCACCCGCGCTCGAGCGCCTGCTCGGTGAAGGCGTCGTCGCCCAGCGCCGAGTCCTCGAGCTTGAGCACCGACATCTGCGTCTTCGACTTCGTCTGCAGGTTCTCCATCAACGCCTCGGCGGCGATGACGCGCTCCTTGAAGGCCTTGAGCTTCAGCGTGCTGTAGCGCTTGAAGGGCTTGCCCTCTTTGTCTGCGTACTCGACGCGCATGGGCACGTAGGTCTGCTTGTCGACGAAGAGCTTCACGTCGCCGTAGCCCGAGGTGGCGTCGCCTTTGCCCTGCAGCACGTAGCAGTCGCGGCCCTCCACCTTCTCGTCGGCGAGCCGCTTCACGTCGTCGCTCGCCCCGTTCGAGGCGATGTCGGCGTACGCGAAGTCCGTCTCCATGAACGACTTGGCGCGATCGCTCTTCGCGACCTTCCGCACGCGCTTGAGCTTCGGCAGGTACAGCGACACCTCGTCGCCCTCGTTCTTGTCGCCTTCGACGGTGAGCACCGCCACGCCAGCGACGCCCGCAGGAGCCGAGAACCGGGCGAGCGCGTGGCTCTTGCCGTTGATGGTGCGGCTCGAGCTGGTCAGCTGCTGCTCCTTCACCTTGCCCTCGGCGGTGGTGGTGACGAGCTTCAGCTCGGCGGTGAGACCCACGAGGTTGAGCGCGCCCTTCTCACGCGACTTCTTCGAGATGTCGGCGGCCGATTCATCGGCGAGGGCGGCGAAGGAGACGGCGAGCGCGGCAGAAGCGAAGAGGAGGCGCATGGGCGTGGTGTCTAGCAGAGGGCGGCGGCGCTTTCCGACTCGGGCGGCCGGTCGGAATTCACTCCCCGAAGTACTCGGGCAGCGTCTCTTTCAAGCGGCGCTCGGCGTCTTCGAGGCGTTTGTTGGTGGGCTCGAGGCCCCGCGCGGCCTGGAGCTTGAGCAACGCACGGCGGGGGTGGCCGAGCGCCAGCTCGCAGCGCGCTTCGGCTTCGAGCGCGTCGATGTCGTCGGGTGCGTAGGTGACCGCGTCCTGGGCGGCCGCGCACGAGCGCTCGACCTCGCCCGCCGACAACCACGCCCGAGAGAGCAGCACCCGCGCCACGGCGTTCGACGGGTCGGTCTTCACGGCGACGGCGAGCGCCTCTGCCGCGGGCACGGCGTCTCCCTGCTCGAGCAGCGCCTGGCCCAGCCGCGTCAGCACGGGCCCGGAGTTGGGGAAGAGCAGCGCCTCGGCGCGCGCGAGCCGCAGCACCTGGCCCTCTTCGAAACGAACCCCGGCGAGCATCTGCTCCACGACGTGCGCGTAGCGCGGGTACTCGGCCGACCACTGAAAGACCAGCTGGTACACGACCCGCCCGCGGGGCACGAAGTACGCCGCGAGCCGCGTCGCGCCCGAGGTCTCGTCGACCACCGCACGAATGCGCACCCCGTCACGGTCTCCGATGCGCACGGGCTCGGCCGACTCCGCGCGCACTCGCGTCACCTCGACCCCCAGCGCGCGTGGCGTGAGGCGCTCCTCGGCGAACCGGTGCGCCGCCCCCATCGCGTCGGCGCCTTCGGTCATCTGCACGGCTTCGGCGGCGAAGCTGGCGCGCCCGAGCCCGGGCAGCCCGTTGTACCAGGCCACCCTGCCCAGCGGCGTCGCCCCTCGGCCCCACGTCGACGGCACCTGAATCGAGAAGCCGTAGATGTCGTCTCGCTCGATGCGCGTCGGCGGCAGGAACTCGGCGAACACGAGGTGGCCGAGGAAGACGACCAGCAGAATGCCGATCGACGGCAACGCGCGCAGCGCCGGCTCCCACCACCAGCGACGGCCTTCGGCGAGCAGGCGCGGCCTCATGAAGGAGCCAGTGATGAGGCCCGCCACCAGGCCACCGCCATGCGCCCAGTTGTCGACGCCCTGCGAGGTGATGCCGATGAGCAACAGCCCCAGCGCCGTCGGAATCGCGGCGTCGCCCATGACGCTGCGATGAAACGCCGACAACGAGCTGCGGTACTTGAGCCCGAACGCCACGACGCCGCCCAGACAGCCGAACACCATGCCCGACGCGCCGATGGTCACCGCTTCGTTCAAGAAGAGCGACGCCGTCATCGTGGCCAGCCCCGCGAAGACGAGCAGCCAGAGGTAGTCGAGCGTTCGGTAGGTGTTCTCCATCATGCCGCCCACGTTGAAGAGGACGAACATGTTGAGGCCGAGGTGCAGCCCATCGCGGTGCAGCAGGTTCGCGGTGAACAGCCGCCACACCTCGCCGAGATCGAACACGAGCGGCCCGACCTTGCCGCCGTAGCGCACCATGTCATCGAGCTCGAGCACCCCGCCCTGCGCGGTCGCGAGGAAGGCGGCGAGGTTCACCAGAATGACGGCCGACGTGAAGAAGGGAAACCGGCCGAGCGAGAACGCGCGCGAGAAGTACGCCCTTCGCCCGTTCTGCAGCCGCTGCCACAGCTCGAGCTCGCAGGCGGGAACGAAGCGTTCTCCCGTGACGGCGGGCATGCACACGAGGCTCTGCGGAGACACTTCTCCTTTCGTGATGCGCGCCTCGAACTCGCTCAGGTCGAGCGCTTCGTCGCCGACTTCCGTGCGGAGGGTGACCGGGGCAGCCATGCAGCAGACCGCAGCATCGTACCAAGGACCACACGTCGCCATTCCGCCAGCAGTGAATGCGTCGCTCACAAGATTCAGTCGGAATCGACGCGTGTGTTGATGCGCGGAACCGTACAGTGGTGCTAGAAACCCTTCCGCGTGCTGAAGCTGATCATCGAAGACGACGAGGGCCGGAAGACCGTCGTTCCTTTCGTGCGGGACGAGATCACGATCGGTCGTCAGGAGGGAAACACC
>JAEUJR010000967.1 GCA_016793585.1 Archangium sp. | reverse complement strand
CCGTCGCGCGCTCACGGTGCACCTCTACCGTCTCCATCTTCGCGAGCTGCTTCATCTTCGACTGCGCCTGCGCGGCCTTGCTCGCCTTCGCCTTGAACCGGTCGACGAACGCCTGCAGCTGCGCGCGCTTCGCCTCGATCTTCTGTTGCGACGCCAGCAACCGCTCGGCCTCTTCCGCCCGCAGCCGCCGGTAGTCTTCGAAGTTGCCAGTCCACGAGCGCACGCCCTCGACCTCGAGCGACACCACGCGGTTGATCTGCCGGTTCAGGAATTCGCGATCGTGGCTGATCAGCACCATCGCCTTGCGCGACCGTTTCAAGAACCCGTCGAACCAGGCGAGCGTCGGCAGGTCGAGGTGGTTCGTCGGCTCGTCGAGCAGCAACAGATCGGGGTCCTGCAGCAGCAGCCCCGCCAACGCCGCACGCATGCGCCAGCCACCCGAGAACTGCGAGGTCGACTTCGTCAGCTCCGACAGCTGAAACCCGAGGCCGAGCAGAATGCTCTCGGCGCGGTGTTTGCCGTAGTGCTCCTCGAAGTGATCTCGCTCCTCGTGCAGCTCGGCCAGCGTCGCGGCGAGCTCGAGCTGCTCGGTCTCCTCCGTCGCCTCCGACAACAACCGCTCGGTCACCGAGAGCCGCTCGTCGAGCGAGTCACGGCCGGGCACCGACGACAACACCGCGTCGACGAGCGGGCCTTCGGCGAGCGTCTGGAGCTCCTGCGCGAGGTAGCCAACGCGAGCGTTTCGCCGGAAGGTGATCGAGCCCTCGTCGGCCTGCACCTGCCCCACGAGAATCTTGAGGAACGTCGACTTCCCCGTTCCGTTCGCGCCGACGAGGCCGATGCGATCGGTCGGGCCGATCGTCAACGCGGCGTTCTCGAAGAGGGCCTTCTTCCCGTACGACAGCGACAGCTTCTGGACGATGACGAGGCTCAAAGCGCAGCGGGCCTTACCAGCGTGCGCGCCTTGAATCGACGGTGACACCTCAGCTACGTGCCCTTCGCCTCGTCGGCCGGACGGGGAAGCCCGGGGGCCGTTCATGTCGAAGGTTCATTCGCTGCTGATCATCGCCTCGTTGACGTGTGCGGTGGCATCGCTCTCGGGGTGCAAGCCGACGAACAAGTGCAGCGCAGCGAGCTGCAACGGCTGCTGCTCCGATCTCGGCCAGTGCCTCGCCGGCAACGCCTCGAACGCGTGCGGCCGCGGCGGCGCCACCTGCAAGGCGTGCGGGGCGACCGAGCTGTGTGTCGCGACCACCGGAGCCTGCACCCAGGGCATGACCACGGGCGGCGGCTCGAGCGGCACTGGCGGCGGTACCTCGGGCACGGGCGGCGGCTCGAGCGGCACTGGCGGCGGTACCTCGGGCACCGGCGGAGGTTCGGGCGGCGGCACCGTCAACCCCAACGACGTCGAGGGCACCTGCACGCAGACCTACGCCTTCGACACCGATGGCGGCACGCGGCCCTGTCAGTTCGGCGCCAACACGCCCTCGGCCGTCCTCATCGCCGAAGACGGCGGCCTCACCACCATCGTCTCGGCCGTGCGCCCCGACAGCAGCTTCACGCTCGCCAACGTGCCCATGGGCCCCTACTTCCTCAAGCTCGGCACCACCTGGTTCAAGACCAGCCAGCGGCGGGTGTCGCTCGACTACGAGTCGCTGGGCCGCGTCGACGGCGCGATGGCGGGCACGGGTACCACGCTGACCGTCGCGACCACGGGCATGCAGGCGTGGGACGACCTCACCCACTTCATGAGCCTCTACAGCTCGAACAGCGGCGTCGCGATGGAGGCCTTCAGCCTCTACACGACGAACGCGCCCCTCGGCGGCGAGTCGGCCTTCGACTGGCGCATTCCCTACGATCAGTACTCGACGCAGCTGCTCACGCCGATGATCGACTCCACGAAGGGCGACACGGTGATGATCACCCAGATGGAGTCGAGCTCATCTGGCGAATACCGCACCGTCGCCGCGGGCCAGGGCTCGAGCGTGGCGATGGTGTCGGGGCAGGTGAACCCCACGACGGTGGCGCTCATGTCTCCGCCGGCCAGCACCACCCCCCTCGACGTCTCCGTCTCGTCATTCTCGCAGTACACCGCCGACTTCACGACTGGCACGGCGCCGACCCTGAACCTCGAGTTCACGACGGGGCCCAGGCCGCTGCACGAGCGCGCCAGCGACGGGCTCGCCTTCGTCTGGGGTTCGTACCCGCAGGCGGGCTCGACGGCGACGCCACCAAACCCGCTCACCTACCCGAACCCCTTCCCCGCCTCGTGGGGCACGACGGTGATGATTCAGTACGGCGGCACGGTGAGCCGTCTGATGACGGGCGCGAGCGAGGCGCGGCGCTACTTCTCGGGCATCACGACCACGATTCCGATTCAGGCGCTCGCGTCGCCCATCGCCGCCGCCATCTCGCCGCCGAAAGACGTGCAGCTCAACGGCATGCCGTTCGCCAACGCGCAGACGACCGTCACGCGCACGCCGACGATCACCTGGGGAGCACCCACGCTCGGTACCGTGAGCCGCTACCTCGTGCGGGTCGAGCAGCTGCAGCTCAGCTCGGGCCGCACCACCAGCCGCGTCGCGGGCACGTTCTACCTGCTGCCCACCGACACCTCGTTTACCATTCCCACCAACGTGCTGCTCGCGGGTCAGTCGTACGTGGTGACGCTGTCGGCCTACAAGCTGTCGACGAACCTCGAGCGAGATCTCTCTGACTTCCGCTTCCCGATCTCTTCGGCCACCGTCGTCTCGGGCATCGTCAAACCCTGACCGACTTCGCCAGAAGCTGTGCTAGCGGTCGCGGGTCGTTTCTCCCCAGGGGGCCTTCATGCGGTTGGCAGCGTTCTCCATCTCGTTCGTGCTCGGCGTCGTCGGCGCCGTGTCGTGTTCCTCGTCGAAGAAGTGCACGCCAGCCAGCTGCTCCGGGTGTTGTTCGGCGAACGACACGTGTGAAACGGGCGGCGCGACGACGGCCTGCGGCATCGCTGGAGCCCTGTGCGATCGCTGCGTCGGCGCCCAGCTCTGCGTCTCGGGGAAGTGTGAAGGCGGCACGAACTCCGGCGGCGGCGGCGGTGGAGGCACGGCGGGCGGCATGGGCGGCGGCAGTGTGGCGGGCACCGAGCTGACGGGCACCTACCAGGAGCTGTGGGGTTGGGACGCAGACGGCGGCCGCACCGCGACGATCAAGAACTTCTCCCGCGCCCGCGTCGGCGTCTGGTACCGCGACGGCGGCTCGCCCGACTTCATTCGTGGCATCGGCAACGACGACGGCACCTTCGTGGTGCGTGACGTGCCGGCCGGTGAGATCACCCTGCAGCTCGACAAACGCTTCTTCGTCACCACCGCGCGCCAGGTCTCGTTCGACAGCTTCATCGGAGGCCGCAAAGACGCGGTGCAGGCGACCAGCGAGACCACCCTGCGGTTGACCATGCGTGGGCTGCAGCCGACCAGCGCGGCCAGCTCGACCGGCTTCTTCTTCACCCAGCTCGGCGGCACCGCCAACAACCTCGAGAACGTCGCCGTGCCCGTCACGCCCGCCGGCTCCACCAGCATCGAGTCGGATCTCGACTGGGCAGGCCTCTCGGCAGCGCTCGGCTACGGGCTGCCTGACTCCTCGAAGGGTGACAAGGGCTACGCGTACCAGAACGCCACCGTCACCACCGACGCGGGCAGTTTCTCGAGCCTCGTGCGCGCTGGCGAGTTCAACATGGTCACCCTCGTCAACGGGGGCAGCGCAGACGCGATCGTCGATCTGACGCCGACACAGGCAATGCCGTATTCGATCAATGTCGACCGGGCCGCGTTCACGGCGCTTCGGGGCAGCTTCGGTCGCAGCGTCGGCGCCGCCGAGTGGCAGGTGCAGATCGGCACTTCGCCGTCGGCCGGCCCATTCCGATTCAGTGGCCAGGGCACCGTCACGCTCGCCTCGGCGGCGGTGAACGAGAACGAGCCTGTCACCCTGCCCCTGCCTTCGCCGTTCCCCGCCTCGTGGGGCCGAGAGGTGTTCATGAGCTTCGTCGTGCCCCAGCCGCGCCAGGCCACCGACGGCGGCACGCCCACGCAGTTCTTCGGCGGGCTCTCCCTCGGTGACGCAGCCGAGCGGGTGACGGGCACCATCGCGCCCCGGCTCGGCCCGGTGCGAGGCGCGCAGATCGCCAGCCGCAACTTCGTGGAGGATCAGAGCGGCGTGACGACGACGCCCAGCCTCTCGTGGATGGCGCCGTCGACCGGCGTCGCCAGCATGTACCGCGTCTCGATCAGCCGCATCGACGGCTCGGGCGACGTGCAAGACCTGTGGCGCGTCTACACGCCGAGCCTCGCGGTCACCCTTCCCCCCGGCGTGCTCGCCCTGGGCAACGTCTACGTGCTCGAGCTCGAGGCGCTCTCGTTCGGAGAGGGTGGCATCTCGTTCACCCTTCCGTTCGCCCGCTCGGTCGTCGTGAGCGGCCTCATTCGTCCCTGATTCCACTCTGGAGCGTGCCGTGCGTCTTCGTGCCTTCGTCATCGCCTTCGCCGTCGGTGTGATCTCGTCTCAGTCGTGCGCGCCACCGAAGAAGTGCACGCCCACGACCTGCCAGGGCTGCTGCTCGGCCAACGACACCTGCGAGTCCGGCACGACGGTGACGGCCTGCGGGCGCTCGGGGCTGCTCTGCGATCGCTGCGTCGGTGCGCAGCTGTGCACCGCGGGTGAGTGCATCGGGCCTGCGGGCACGGGCGGCGGCAGCAGCGGCACCGGAGGCGGTTCGAGCGGCACGGGCGGAGGCGCGGTCGCGTCGAACGATCTTCAGGGCTCCTTCCAGTTCATTCACGGGTGGGACGGCGACGGCGGGCGAAGTGCCATCGGCGCCTCGTTCGATCGCGCCAACGTTGGCGTCTGGTACAGCGACGCGGGCACGCCTGACTACGTGCGTGGCGTCGGCAACGCCGATGGCACCTTCATCGTTCGCGACGTACCCGCCGGAGAGGTGACCCTGCGCGTCGAACGCACCTACTTCGTCACCACCCAGCGGCGCGTCGACTTCCAGAACTTCCTCGGCTCGAGACTCACCGGCGCCGAGCCCGCGACCGCCGAGACGACGTTGCGCCTGACGATTCGAAACCTCGAGCCGTACGCGTCGGGCCGCAACGCCATGCTGCTGTTCTTCACGCAGAACTCGGGTGGGTTCTCGAACATCGAGGCCTTCGTGCGGCCCGCCGTCGCCGCGGGAGCGACGACCATCGAGTCGGATCTCAACTGGGCGGGCGTGACCTCGGCGCTGGGCTACGGGCTGCCCAACGCGTCCTTCGGCGATCGTGGCTACGCGCTCCAGTACCGCAGCGTCGCGGCTGACGGCGGTGGCGAGTACACGCTTTTGCGCGCCGGTGAGTTCGCGCCAATCACCCTGGCGAACGGCGGCTCGGCCGACGGCGTGGCCGACCTGGTCGCGGCGACCACGCAGCCGACGCCGCTGAACTTCGACGCACCTGCCTTCCGGGCGCTGCGCGGCTCCTTCGGCAGAGACACCGCCGTGGCCAGCCTCGGCGCGCAGCTGCTCGTCTCGCCGTCGCCAGCGCCCCTTCGCTACACCAGCCAGGACGCGGTCACCCTCGCCAGCCGATACGCGCCCGAGGCCACTCCGCCCACCTCGCTCGACGTGCCCATGGGCGCGGTGCCGTCGAGCTGGGGTCGCATGGTCGTGTCGTACTTCTCGGTCGACCAACCGCGAGTCGTGACCGACGGCGGCACCGTGGCGCGCTTCTCGGGCGGCCTCACCAGCTACGAGGCCGGCGAGCAGATGCCCGCCATGTTCGCGCCTCGTCTCACCGCCGTTCGCGGCGCGCAGATCGCCGCGCGGAACTTCGTCGAAGATCAGACCGGCGTCGGCACGACGCCCACTCTCGCGTGGACGGCACCCACCACCGGCACCGTGACGAGCTATCGCGTGCGCATCTCCCGGGTGGCGGCGAACGGCACGATCCCCGAGAGCTTCGCGATCTTCACCGCCAACCCCGGCGTCACCGTGCCGCCCGGAGTGCTCGCCGCGGGGAACGCCTACGTCTTCGTGATCGACGCCATGTCGTTCGGCCAGAGCGGCTGGTTCACCATGCCGGCCTCCTTCGCGTCGGTCGTGAGCGGGGTCATTCGGCCCTGACGCGATTACGGCCGACGGCGCTCGGCTGCGTGTAAGCTGCGCCCTGCGCATGGCTGACTCGATCGAACAGCTCAACGCCACGGCGCTCCTCGGGCGGCTCATCGACGGGCGCTACAAGGTGGAGTCGGTGCTCGGCCAGGGCGGCATGGGCGTCGTCTTCCGCGCGGTGCAGACCTCGGTGCAGCGGCCGGTCGCCATGAAGACGCTGCACCCCCAGCTCGCCATGGCGGCGACCTTCTTCGAGCGGTTCAAGCGTGAGGCCGAGATCGCCAGCCGGCTGCACCACCCGAACATCATCACCATCTTCGACTTCGGGCGCACGAACGACGGCCTCTGCTACTACGTGATGGAGATGCTCGAGGGCGTGAGCCTTCGGCAGCGCGTGAAGCAAGACGGGCCCATGACGTTGCGGCAGGCCGCCGCGGTGATCGAGCAGGCCACGCTCGGCGTCGGGCACGCGCACAAGCAAGGCGTCATTCACCGCGATCTGAAGCCGCACAACGTGATGCTCAGCCTCATCGACGGCAACGAGTACGTGAAGGTGCTCGACTTCGGCCTCGTGAAGGCGATGGAGCAGGAGGAAGAGGAGCAGCTCACCTCGACCGGCCAGGTGCTCGGCACGCCGCAGTACATGCCGCCCGAGCAGGCCGGCGGCGAGAAGGTCGACCACCGCTCCGA
>JAEUJR010000959.1 GCA_016793585.1 Archangium sp. | reverse complement strand
CTGGGGAGCAGCCTGCGCGTCTCGCTCTTCGCCGAGCTCGAGTCGAAGGGGCACCTGCCGGTGAACTTCTACCCGTCGTTCACGAAAGAGGACGACCCCTCGAGTGGCTTCGCGTACGGCTGGCCGCCTCCGCGGTTCGGCAACGCGTACTGGGCGGCGAACAACCGCTACGGCGTGCTGGTCGAGACGCACTCATGGAAGGACTCGAAGACGCGCGTGACGACGACGTACGACGTGTGCCTCGGCCTGTTGCGGCTGACCTCGGAAGATGGTGCGCGGTGGCTCAAAGCCGCGAAGGAGGCCGATGCCGCCGACGGGAAGAAGGCGGGCGCCGACGTCGTGATGATGTGGGAGCCGAAGAAGACGGGCCGCCCCATCGAGTTCAAGGGCTACGCGTACACGCGCGAGCCGTCGACGGTCTCGGGCCAGCCGTGGGTTCGGTACGACGACACGAAGCCCGAAGTGTGGACCGTGCCGTACCTCGACGAGCTGGCGCCGGCGTTGACGGTGAAAGCGCCGGGCGCAGGGTGGGTCGTGCCGGTGCCGCACGCGAGCTGGGTGGCCGAGAAGCTCTCGCTCCACGGCATCTCGTTCACGGTGCTCAAAGACGAGACGCGCGTCACGGCCGAGCTGTATCGGCTGGTGGCTCCGAAGTTTCGCCCGGTGCCGTACGAGGGGCGGCTGACGGTGACGGCACGCGACGGCGTGTGGAGCCCGCGCCCAATCGTCCTGCCGAAGGGCTCGCTCTTCATTCCAGCGGCGCAGTCACGACTGTTCCTCGCGATGCATCTGCTCGACCCGACGTCGCCCGATTCGTTCCTCGCGTGGGGCTTCTTCAACGCGCACCTCGAGCAGAAGGAATACCTCGAGGACTACCTGACCGAGGCCTATGCGCGGGAGTTGCTCGCCGACCCGAAGGTGAAGGCCGAGTTCGAGGCGCGGCTCAAAGACGAAGCGTTCGCGAAGAGCCCCGAGGCGCGGCTGCAGTTCTTCTCGGCGCGGCACCCGAGCGCCGACCCGATGCTGAACGTGCTGCCGGTGTACCGGGTCGAGAAGGCGCCGTGAGAGGAGCCGCTCAGCCGAAGCAGCCCCAGCGGCCCATCTTCTCGAGCCACGCTGGCAGCTCATCGACCTCGTCGCGCAGGTCTTTCACCACGGCTTCCTGCTCCTTCACGTTCACGTCGCAGGCGGCGGGCGGACGCGCGCAGGTGTTCGTCTTCTGACAGCCCTCGAGGTGCTTCTGGCACGGCTCGTAGGCGCGCTTGAGTGACGCCAGCGTCTTCTCGGCCGACTTCAGCTCGCTGCGCCGCTCATCAGCGTGGGTGAGCGCCTTCACGCACGCCTCGACGTCGGTCCGCCACCGCTTCCCCGGGCTCGCGGGAGCGCTCAGCGAAGCGTTCACCTTCGCGCCCTTCGGCACCGCGCTCGCGTTGTCCGTGTAGTGCGGCACGCCGTCGGCGTCGGTCCACGAGTAGATGGTCTGCCCACTCACGAGGAGCAGGACGAGTGCGAGCGCCACGACCCGAATCGTGAACGGTCAGGTCGTCGAGAACAACTGGGGAATCGCTCCGTTCACT
>JAEUJR010000940.1 GCA_016793585.1 Archangium sp. | reverse complement strand
GACACCATCGCGCCGCGCGCCGCCTCGAGCTCGTCCTGAATGTTCTTCCGCATCCACCCGTTGGCGTAGTCGTTGCGCTTGCCCGCATCCATCGTGGCCACGCGCGGCAGCTGCGCGAGCCCGTTCGGCACCTTGCCCATCAGCTCCTTCGCGAGGCCCATCAGCTGCGGGTTCACCGTGCCGCCCGGCGCGAAGTCCTCGGGCTTTCCGCCGAGGCCGACGTAGAGCATGCCCGTCGTCTTCTGCGTCCACTCTGGCAGCTTCGCGGGGTCGGTCGGCGCGCGCGCGATGGCCTCGGCCGCCATGATCTCCTGCAGCAGCGGCTTGGCGAGCTTCATGAATTCATCGTCGCCCAGGCCCATGCGCTGCTGCACGACGGGCTTGAACGCGAGAATCGACGCGCAGCTCACCACGCCACCGACCTCTTTGAAGGGCGCGTACGTCTCGGCGAAGTTCTTCACGAGATCGGCGGTCGACTCCGGCTTCCATGCGAGCGAGCGGCCGACGGGCAGCGGCTCGTAGCCCGAGTAGCGACCTGACTTGAGCGAGCCGTCGAAGCGCGCGGCCTGGTAGGCGTCGTACTCGGCCTTGGTGGGCGGGCGAATCTGCTCGGGCTTGAGGCCTTCCTTCTTCCACAGCGGCTCGAAGCTCGTCTCGTCGGCCGCGGTGAACTCACGCCCGTTGGCCGCCTTGAACTTCTCTTTGAAGGTGCCCCACAGCTTGCCGCCTTCGTCAGCGCCGAAGATCTCTTTGAACGCCGCCTCGTTGTGCGGAACGTTGAGGCCGATGTTGGTGACGATCGTCTTGTGCTCGGCGCAGTACGTGTGCCAGCTCGGGTCGTCCTTCAGGTACGACTCACCCTTGAGCCAGTCGCGATAAAACATGAGCGTCGTGTTCACATCGACGGTGCGGAACGGGTCGTTCTTGTAGTCGGGCGGAAACTTCACGCCGGCGTTCAGCACGCTGTCGGCCGCGAGCAGGTTCTTGTTCAGCGTCGCCTGCGGGGTGCCAGCCATCGAGATGATCTGCACGTTGGCCGGGTAGCCTTTCACCTCCCACGTCTTGCCGTGGTAGCTCTCGGGCGAGTTCGTCGTCTTGCCGCCGCCGACGTAGGCGCCGAGGTGCGTGTTGCCCATCTCGGTCTTGAGCATCGTGTCGCCGAGCTCCTTGATCGAGCCCGTGTGCTTCTCGGGGTGCACGTAGGCGACGAGCGAGAAGATCGGGTCGTTGGGGCCGAGCTTCATCTCTTTGCGAAGCAGCTCGTCCATCGCCTTGCTCGCGCCGGCGTCGTCGTCTTTCACCGGCACCAGGCGCATGCCCACCTTGCCGCCGCCCAGGTCGTATTGCATGTCGCGAACGACGAGCTCTTTGCCGCCGGGCAGCTTCACCGTCGTCGAGCCGAAGTTCTCGGCGCTCACGCCACCGAACGAGCCCGAGAGCGCCGCGGCGCTGAGCTTCGCCCCTTCGAACGTCGCCGGGCCCTTCGCGTGCATCGGCGCGTTCTTCGGAATCTGCACCTTGTTCACCATGCCGTCGGGGTCGTTGCGGCCGACGCGGCCGCCGGTGTTCGCGCGCGGTGCCCAGCCGGGCTGCGCAGGGTTCGCGGGCGTCGTCGGCGCGGCGGGCGTGGTGGTGGTCGTCGCCGTCGTGGAAGTGGTGGAAGTCGTCTGCGGCGTGGTGACGCGGTTGTTCGTGACAGGACCGGGCATCGGGCAAACCCCCTCGACAGCGAGTGAACGAGCGGCGGTCTTACACGCGAACCCCCTCTGGTGCGCAGAACGCCCGGTCGATTCTGGCGCGGCACGTCGAACGCCGGAGAACTGCTTGGGAATCGGGGAGCGCCGTGTTCTCTCGTCGCCCATGTCATCACTGAGCCGTCGGGACTTTCTCGCGTCGACCGGGCTGGCCACCGCGTCGCTCATCGCATCACGGTCGGGCCTCGCCGAAGCGCGTGGGCTGGTGCTCGAGCCGGTGCTGCTGGCCGTCATCGATGCGGCGCTCTCGACCGCGCGCGCGAGCGGCGCCACCTACGCCGACGTGCGCGTTCACCGCCGCCGCGAAGAAAACGTGTCGGTGCGAGACGATCACGCCGCCGGCACCACAGACTCCGAGCGGTACGGCGTGGGCGTGCGGGTGTTGAAGAACGGCGCCTGGGGCTTCGCGTCGACGTCGCGGGTCGACGCCTTTGAGGTGAAGAAGGTGACGCTCACGGCGGTGGCGATCGCGGTGGCGAACGCGCCTTTGCGGCAGAAGCCGATCGAGCTCGCGCCGACCGAGGCGCACGTCGACGTCTGGCAGACGCCGATGCGACAAGACCCGTTCAAGATTCCCGTCGCCGACAAGCTCGAGCTGCTGCTGGGCATCTCGAACACGCTCCGAAAGCAGAAGGTGACGGCCTTCACCGAAGCGAGCCTGTCGACCCGCCTGGAGTGGAAGCTGTTCGCGAGCACCGACGGCACGCTCGTCGAACAGGCCATCACGCGCATCGGGCCCGCGTACTCGGTCACGCTGGTGAACGACGGCGACTTCGTCTCGCGCGGGTGGGACGGACAGGGGCGCCAGGCCGGCTGGGAGTGGCTCGCCGAGTCGCGCTTCGTGGAAGACGCCGAACAGGTGGCCGAAGACGCGCGCGTGAAGTTGGCGGCTCCGCCCGTCGAGCCGGGCAGACGAGACCTCATCCTCTCTCCCGAGAACCTGTGGCTGACGATTCACGAATCAGTGGGGCACCCGACCGAGCTCGATCGCGCGCTCGGAGACGAGGCCAACTTCGCCGGCACCAGCTTCGCGACGCCCGACAAGTTGAAGACGCTCCAATACGCGTCACCGATCGTCACGCTCTACGCCGACAAGACGACGCCGGGAGGCCTGGCGACCTGCGGCTACGACGACGACGGCGTGCGCACTGGCCGCTGGAACCTCGTCGAGAAGGGAAAGTTCGTCGGGTACCAGACGACGCGAGATCAAGCCGCGTGGATTGGTGAAAAAGAGTCACGCGGCTGCTCGTACGCGCAGGACCACTCGTCGGTGCCGTTCCAGCGCATGCCGAACGTGTCGCTGCAGCCGGCCGACAAGGACCTCGGCGTGAAAGACCTCATCGCGGCGACTGACGACGGCGTCTACGTGCAGGGCGACGGCAGCTGGTCGATCGATCACCAGCGCTACAACTTCCAGTTCACCGGCCAGATGTTCTTCGAGGTGAAGAAGGGGAAGATCACTCGCGCACTGCGTGACGTCGGCTACCAGTCGAACACGCTCGAGTTCTGGAACGCGTGCGATCTCATCGGCGGAGCGAAGGAGTTCCGCCTCGGCGCCGCGTTCGACGATGGCAAGGGCGAACCGATGCAGTCGAACCCCGTCAGCCACGGCTGCCCGCCGACGCGCTTCAAGAAGATCTCGGTCATCAACACGCGCACGAAGAAGGGAGCCTGAGCCATGCCGCTCTCGGAGAAGCAGCTGGGGCAGGCCATGCAGAAGGTGTTGGCGGCGGCGAAGAAGCTCGAGCCGAAGGCCGAGGTGTTCGTCGGGCTCGAGTCGGCGAAGCGGGCACACGTTCGGTACTCGCGCAACGAGGTGACGACGACGGGCGAGATTGACGAAGCCGGCCTCACGGTGTCGGTGC
>JAEUJR010000916.1 GCA_016793585.1 Archangium sp. | reverse complement strand
GCCACGTGATCGGGGTTCGTCACGATCACGTCGGCGCCCTTCACCGCCTCCATCTGGGCGCCCTCCATGATCTCCTGGTGCATCTGCTTTCGATGCGCCTTGTGGTGCGGGTCGCCTTCGCTCTCTTTGTATTCCTTCTTCAGGTCGTCCTTCGACATCATCTGGTCCTTCATGTACGACTTGTGCTGCCACCAGACGTCGAAGATCGCGAAGCCGAGGAAGAGCATCGTCACCTTGATGACGACTCGCGAGACCAGCTCTCCCAGCACCGTCATCGTCATGCCCGCGTCGCCCTGAATCGTCGCGACGACGAGCGCCATCGCGTCGTGCACCACGCCGTAGACGACGTAGCCAGTGACCGAGAGCTTGAACATCGACTTCACGAGCTCGACGATCTGCTTCTTGCTGAACATGTTCTTGATGCCCGCGAGCGGGTTCAGCTTCTCGAGCTTGGGCATCAACGATTCGATCGCGAGCAGCGGCCCCACCTGCAGGAACTCGAGCAGGCCGCCAGTGATGGCAGCGGCGAACGCGATGGGAATGCAGAGGATGAGCAGTGACGCGAGGGCGAGCGCCAGCATGTGCGCGATCGCCATGTTGAGCGCCTGCGGGTGCGCGATGTGATCGAACGTGAACTGGAAGAGCATGGTGATGCGCTCCTCGACGGTGCTCCACGTCGATTTCACCACGCCCATCGCGACCGCGAACGCCATCGCGCCCGACAGGTCCTTCGACTTCCAGACGTTGCCCTGCTTGCGGGCGTCGTCGAGCTTCTTTTGAGACGGTTCTTCGGTCTTGTCACCACCCTCTGACATGGCGAGACCCCGTCACGACAGCAGGTGAATGGTGAGCTTGAGCCACCGGAACATCACGCCGAACTCGTCGACGGTTCGGTTCAGGATCAGGTGCATCGCCGTGAACATGATCAAGATCGTCACCGCGGGCTTGATCTGCATGGCGACGAAGAAGACCTGCACCTGCGGCGCGACCCGGTTGATCATGCCGAGCGCGAGATCGGTGAGGAACGTGGCGAGGAGCACCGGCGACGAGATCGCCAGCGCGATGCGCAGCATGTCTCCCGCGATGCGAATGATGGTGTCGAAGAACGGCCAGAAGCCCGAGCTGAAGTGCGGCAGCTGATCGAGCCGAATGACGGCGAGGCTCTCGGCAAACGCGCCGATCACCAGGTGGTGGCCGCCGAGCGTGAGGAAAGTCACGGTGGTCAGCTGAAGGTTCAGGTTGGCGAACAGCGACACCTGCGAGCCGATCTGCGGCACCATCAGCTGCGCCTGATTGGTGCCCGACATGATGTCGATGAGACCTCCGGCCACGTTGGCTGCGTCGAAGATGATGTTCACCACCATCGTCAACGAGAGCCCGATGAAGAGCTCTTTGAGCATCAGCGCGATGAAGATGAGCGGCGAGACGGGCACGTCCTGGGTCTGGGCGATGAGCAGGGGGTACAGCACCAGCCCCATCAGCACTCCGAGGCCGAGCTTCACCTCGGAGGGCACGCTCTCACCACCGAGAAACGGGGTGAGCATGATCACCGGCAGAATGCGCCCCATCAACAGCGCGAACGCCAGCATCACCTGCGTCAGGTCGGTCTGGAGCCCGAGTTGGTTCCTGACTTCGGCCAGGACGCCCTGAAGATCCATGTCGTCAGTGCTGAATCAGCGCGGGGAAACGATCGAAGATGTTGAAGGTGAAGCGCAGCAGCTGCGATCCGATCCACGGGCCGGCGAGCCCGAGCACCCCGAAGACGATGACCAGCTTGGGAGCGAACGACAACGTCTGCTCCTGAATCTGGGTCGCGGCCTGGAAGACCGAGACCGCGAAACCGATGACGAGGCTCATGACGATCGGCGGGCCCGAGGCGACGAGCACGAGAATGAGGGCCTGCTGGGTGACGTAGGTGAGTTGGTGCATCGAACCCTCAGAGGTAGCCGACGACGAGGCCCTTCGCGATCATGTACCAGCCATCGACCAGCACGAAGAGAAGCAGCTTGAAGGGCATGGAGATCGTCGTTGGCGACAACATCTGCATGCCGAGCGCGAGCAAGATGTTGGCGACCACCATGTCGATCACCAGGAAAGGAACGAAGAGCAGGAAGCCGATCTGAAAGGCCTCCTTGAGCTCTGAGACCACGAAGGCCGGAACGAGAATGAGGAAGTCGTTCTCGGTGATCGACGCGCGGTCTTCTGGTTTTCGCAGCTTGAGCGCGAGCCCGTAGAAGAGCTGGCGGTCTTTCTTGGTCACCTTCTTGTTGAGGAAGGCCCGCAGCGGTTCCTTGCTGCGGTTCGCGGCTCCGAGCAGCGTGTCGACGTTCTTCGCGTCCATCAGGCTTCGACCTTCGGCGACTTCGCCGTTGTCGGCGGCCTTGAACATCTCCTGGCCGACGGGCGCCATGATGTAGACGGTGAGAATGATCGCGAGGCCCGTGATCACCTGGGTCGGCGGGATCTGCTGGGTCCCGAGCGCCGATCGCACCACCGACAGCACGACCGAGATCTTCACGAAGCTCGTCACCATCATCAGCACGAAGGGCGCAAAGCCCAGCGCACCGAGCGCGATCATCAGCACCAGCGGACGATTCGCGAACGAGGCGTCGCCGCCGGTCGCCGCGTTCAGATCGTCGACCGCCCCGTTCTTCTTGCCAGCGAACGCGAGCGCCGGCGCGAGCAGCACCGAGGCGAAGAGAATCCAGTGAGACAGGCGTCGCGTCATGCGAAAGGTCCAGTCAATCAAGTGGCTGGGGGCGGAGGCGGAGCTTCCTTCTTCCCCAGCAGTTTCTGCAAGAACGGGCTGAGCGTGACCTGCCCGGCCGGCTTCGCGGCCTCTTCGACGACCTTCGCGTCGAGCTTCGACAAGAAGTTCACCGAGAGATCGCTGGCGCCGAGCAACAGCACTTCGTCACCCGCCTTCACCACGTACAGCGTGCGCTTCTGATCGAGCGGCACGCGCTCGAGCACCGAGATGATGCCGCGCCGACCCGCGGCAGGGCCGATGCCCATCAGCTTTCGAAGACCGACGTTGAGCGTCAGCCACGCCAGGGCGACCACGACACCGAGCACCACGAAGGTTCGAACGAGCGACCAGCCCAGATCGAACTCGGCGCCGTCCTTGAGCAGCTCGGGCGGCTCCGAGACGGGAATCTCGGGCTCGGGCGCGTTCGGGCCGGCTACCGCCTGAACGACCGCGGGCTCTCGAGCGCCAGCGTCGTCGGCGAACGCGGCGACCGGCTGCAGCACGAGCATGATCAGCAGCCAGTGCTTCATGTCAGCCCGCGAGCGAGACGATGCGAATGCCGAGGTTGCCTTCGATCTCGACGAGCTCTCCGCGCGCGACGATCTTGCCGTTCACCGACAGATCGAGCGGTTCGCCCACCTGCCGGTTCAGGTCGAACACGTGCCCGACCTTGAGGCTGACGACCTCTTCGGCGGTGATGGGCAGCCGCCCGATCTCGACTGCGATCTGCAGCGGCACGTCATTCAGCAGGTCGGCGCCTTCAGCCTGGCCCTCTTCCATGTCAGCCCTCTCCGCTCCCGGGTTGGTGGACTCGTCAGGGCCGTCGCCCAGCGCCATCCGCTCTTCTTCGCTCTGCTCGCCCCCGTCACCTTCACCTTCGGGGGTCTGCTCTTCGCTACCCTCGATGGGACCGCCAGGCGGCATCGGCGCGCCGATCACGAACCCATTCACCTTGGCGGTGTAGCGATCGTTCTCGATGGCGATCTCGCTGTCGATGTAGCCGGTGCGCGCGAGCCCCAGCTTCAGCTTCGCCGTACCGCCCTGCCCCTGATCGGGTCGCGCCGACAGCCCATCGACCAGCACCACGTCGCGCTCGCGCAGCTGGGCGAGGTCTCCGGACGAGATCTCGACCTGACCGATCTCGGCGCGAAGCCAGACCTTCACGTTCGACAAGCGAGACGCGTGCTCGACCGCGTCGGCCGCGCGGCGCTGACGGCGAACGAGGGCATCAGCCGCAGGCTCGGCGACGGCGAGCACGCTCTCGGGAATGAAGAGGCGCACGTAGCCGGTATGGCCACCGAAGATGGCCTTGAGCTGCACCACCCCCAGCGTCTCTTCTTCGTGCATCACCGCGGCGGCGGCGTCGAACGACGGCGCGATCGTCTCGAGGCGCAGCTTGGGCAGACTCGAATCGAGCGCTGGCGCGAGGGCCTTCAGCGTCTCGAGCACCACGAACGTCATCACGCCTTCTTCGATGTCGGTGAGGGGGCGCAGGCCGACCGCTTCGCCCGTGCCGCCCAGCAACGTGTCGATGGCCCAATGCGCGAGGCCGATGTCGACCTCGAGCAGCCCACGCGCCTTGTTGGGAATCGGAGCGAGCACGCCAAGAAAGGTGGGGTCGCCGACGTAGCGGCGCAGCTTCGAGGGGTGAATGAAGTGCACGTACTCGGCCTGGAGCGAGATCTTCTCGTCCAGCATGTCCGAGAGGCGCTTCTTGACCGACTCGCTCACCTCTCCCGTGGAGCGCACGTTCGGCAGCATCCACTCCAGGTTGCGGGCCAGTCGGCCGTGCGTCTTCGACACGCGCTCGAGGTTCGCGAAGGTGAAGGGCTTCCACTCGCGACTCGGCGGAGGACGCGACGGTGGCGCAGGCGGCGGCGGTGGCCGTGTGTTCTGCGTTCCCGAAGCCGGCTTGGGAGGCCGGATCTTCGAGATGTCGATCATCATCGTGCGGTCGCCACCCTCGTCACTCACGCGCGGGCCTCGACCTTGAAGTCCTCGAGCGACAAGCCACGAGACGAGAGCGCGTTGGTGAGCGCCTCTTTCTGCTCCTCGATCAGCTTGAGCACGTCTTTGTCGGAGCCCGTGAAGACCGCCTTGATCTTGCCATTGTGGCTCGAGACCTTGACCGAGAGGCCCTTGAGCACGTCGCTGCGAAGATCGATCTGGAACTCGACCTTGCCGGCGGCGTTGGTACCGACCCGCACGCGCTCGACGATCTTCTGGGCGAGCTCGTTGGCCACCTTGCGAAGGCGCTCCGAGCCTGAGACGTCTTTCTGCTTGGCGACGGGCACGGGCGCCATCAGCGCAGGGTTGAAGCGGAAGCCGGGCTGCATCGCCGGCTCCTTCTGATCCTTCTGGCCCGAGCCGCCCTGCCCGCCCCCGCCTTTGTCAGCGTCGGCTTTCAAGTCGCCCTTCTCGCCGCGGGCACCACCGGCTCCGGCAGCTCCGGCCGCGTTCAACTCGGCCGAGTCGCTCTTCTCAGACAACACCTCGCGCCCGATCTTCGCGTCGGCCTTGCGCTCGTCGAGCGCACGAGCGGTGTTGCCCTTGTCGGTCTGCGCGAGCTTCGAGCCCTGCTGATCGAGCTGCTGGCTGCCCTCACCAACCTTCTGCTGATGCTCGCCGTCGTGGCGGGTGGCCTGGGTGATGTTCTCGCCCGCGTTGCGGGTCTTCAGCTTCGAGGTGAAGGCGTTCTGGGTCTCTTTCTTGCCCTTGGTCTCGTCGGCCTGCTTCGCCTCGGCGCCCTCGAGGAGCGACGCGATCACGCTCTTGCCAAGGTCGGCTTCTTTCTCGGCCGCGGCACGCTGCTGCACGTTCGCCTGGGCCTGCTGCTGACCGACGAGCTTCTTGAAGGTCGTCTGCTCGTTGGTCTTCTTGTTCTTCTGGAGCTCCTCGTTGCGGCGCGCCTCCATCTGGCGCTCTGCCGCACGGGCTGCCTGGCGATCATCATCGACTCGGCTCATGATGACTTCTTCTCCGCGGCGCGAACGCGAGCCAGGTGGAGCGTGTTGCCGATCTCCTCCTGGTTCATCTCTTCCTTCTGCTGCATCTCGTAGCGCACCTGCTTCTTCCAGGTGTCTTTGTGCTTCTCGATGGCCTTCTTCTCGACGGTGGCCTCAGCCATCTCCTGGCGGCGCTGCTCGACGAGCTTCTCGGCCTGCGTGACGGACTCTTTCTGGCGTTCGATCTCGAGCGCGAGCTGCGCCTCTTCGTCTTTGAGCCGCTGCTCGAACCGGTTCATCTGCTGGAACCCGGCGATGCCACCGCCCTTCTTGGTGACGTCTTCGAGGAACGCCTGCACCTTGGCCTTGCGCTCGACCTTTCGCTGATCGAGCTCCTGCGTCATCGTGACGAGCTTCTTCTTCTCGACCTCGAGCGCTTTGACGGCCGCAGAGAACGCGTCTTTCGCGGCCTCCTCGGCCTTGATGCGAATGTCGAGGAGCGCCTGGAGTCGATACGGGGGCATAAGGCTTCGAAAAGCCTAGCACCCCTTCGGGTCAGGTGGTGGGCGCGTCGGTGAACATGTCGACCAGACGCTGCACGGTCTCGTCGAACGGCGTGGAGTCGTGCGTGTCCTGCTTCAAGAAGTTGATGATCTGGTCGTACTTGTCGATCGCGTAGTCGGTGCGCGGGTCGGTGCCGTACTGGTAGGCGCCGAGGAGGATGAGATCGCGCTGCTTCTCGTAGGTCGACAGGGTCTGGCGAAGAATGCCCGCTGCCTTCTTGTGTTCGGGCGTCGCGATCTGACTCATCACACGAGACAGGGAGGCCAGCACGTCCATCGCGGGCCACTGGTTTCGTTCACCGATGGCGCGGTTGAGAATGAAGTGACCGTCGAGAATACCGCGCACTTCGTCGGCGATGGGCTCTTCCATGTCACCGCCTGCGACGAGGCAGGTGTAGATGGCAGTGCAGCGGCCCTTGTCGCTGTTGCCCGTGCGCTCGAGCATTCGCGGCAGCATCGAGAACACGCTCGGCGGGTAGCCCTGACGTGCGGGCGGCTCACCGATGGCGAGACCGATCTCACGCTGGGCTCGAGCCAGACGCGTCACCGTGTCGAGCATGAAGAGCACGTTGCCGCCGCGCTCACGGAAGTACTCGGCGATCGACGTCGCCACATAGCCGGCGCGAAGACGCACGAGCGACGGTTGGTCGGAGGTCGCGCAGACGACGACCGAGCGCTTCATGCCCTCTTCGCCGAGCGCGTCTTCGATGAACTCGAGCACTTCGCGACCACGCTCACCGATGAGCGCGATGACAGAGAGCTCGGCGGCCGTGTTGCGCGCGATTTGACCCATCAGCGTCGACTTGCCGACGCCCGAGCCTGCGAAGAGGCCGATGCGCTGGCCCTCTCCGACGGTGAGCAGGCCGTCGATGCAGCGAACGCCGAGTGGCAGCGGGCGCGTGATGCGCATGCGCTTGAAGGGATCGGGGCAGTCACGATCCACCGCCCAGTCCTGCATGCCCTCGCTCGGCAGCGGCTTGCCGTCGATCGGCTCGCCCAGCCCGCTGAGTACGCGACCCAACAGGCCGTCACCGGCGCGAATCGTGAGCGGTCGGCCGGTGGGAATGACCTCACTGTCGGGGCCTATGCCCGAGAGCTCACCCAGCGGCATGAGCATGACCTGCTCGCCCTGAAAGCCGACGACCTCGGCGCGCACCGACTGGTTGCCGCGCTTGATGATGCAGACCTCGCCGATACGAACGTTCGGCACGGCCGCCTTGATGACGAGACCGGTCAGCTCGGTGACGCGCCCGCGCACCCGAACGGTCTGCGCCGTCTTGAGCAGCTCGTGGTACCGCCGCAGGTCGATGGCCATGGGCTACTTCGACTCCTTCTTCTGACCGTCGGGCATGAGCACGTTCTTGAGCATCTCGAACTGGGTGCGAATCTGCCCGTCGATCACGCCGTACTCGGTCTGAATCACGCAGCCGCCCCGCTCGACTTCGGCGTCGTCACGAATCGCGATGTCGACGGCGCGGCCGATGAGCTCCATCAGACGGGGCCGCTTCTCGCGCAGCACCTTGCCGTCTTCGGGGTGCACCTTGAGCACCATGGCCTTGCTGCCACGCGCCGACTCGATGGCGGTCGCGCAGATCTCGATGACGACGTCGGGATCACGCTCGAGGTCGCGGCCGATGATCTTCGCCGACATCTTGAGGGCCAGCTCGAGCACGTCTTTCTCGGCCTCGGCGACGATCTGCCCGGCCTGCATCTTCGCGCGCGCGAGCTCTTCGGCGGCGCGAGCCTGCACGTCGGCCTTGGCCTCTTCACGGGCCTTGGCGAAGACCTCTTCCTTGAAACGGAGCGCCTCGGCCTTGATCTCCTCGGCCTTCTTCTGGGCGTCGGCGATGATCTGTTTCGCGGTGGTCATCGCTTCGAACTCCTCGGCGTTGACGACGCCACCGCGCCGGGGGGGAGGCAAGATCGGCTTCTCCGGTACACCGGCAACGTGCTCACCACTGCTGTCGCTCTTGATGACCTTCCCGAGCACCCGGGAGGGCGGCCGACGTTCGTCTTCCATTCAGCGCACGACTCTAGCTCGATCGTCCGCCCGGTCCACGACCTGAGCCTTTGACGATCGGGCTGCCGTCAGGAGCGCGCTCGCGTCGTTTGGGCACCTCCTGAACGGCTGGCGAGGTCATCGCCCGGCGGAGGGGTTTGGCGGGCTGCCTGGCCGGCCCGGCGGTCTCATTCGGGTCGCGGGCGAGCGGCTTGCCGTCGCGCATGATGCGGCGCAGGCCCGACGCCGAGGGGTCGTTCGCGCTGCTGCGGCTGGCAGGAACCGATGACGACGACGGCGGAGGCCGGGAGCTCGCGACCCCCGCTCGTCGGGCGTTGCGCTCGGCGATGGGATCACGGCGAGGCCCGGGGGCACCTTCGCGACGGGGCTGTTTCGGAGGCGGGCTCTCGGGCCGGGGCTCCTGCTTCGGGAGCGCCACGGAGGGGCTGGCACCGCTTCGGCGGGCAGGGGGCGGCGCCACGACGGGCTGCAGCGTGGGGGGCTGCGGAGCCGCGAGCTGGGGCGGCCTCATCGGCGGAGGCAGGCGGAGCGGCCGATCGATCACCCCGCGCTGCGCGAGGCGCTCCATCTGCTCGACGATGTCGAGCCTTCCACCATCACCCTTCACTGGCTTGTTCTTCTCTTCGCGCAGCCAGCGCTGCAGCACCTTGCCCAGCTCACCGCCCTGGTGCCGTTCGACGAGGCGCTGCGCGAACTCGGCGCCCTGCGCGACCGCGGCACGAATCACGCGTTGTGCGCCCGCCGATCGCAGCCCAGTCGAAGGCTGCTCGAGCGCGCCATGGATCTCGAGCACCGTCTTCGCGTCAGCCTCGGTCAAGCGGCGCGCCTTGCCGGCTTCGGCGGCTTTGCTCGCCAGCGCGCGCTGATCGGGAGGCAGCTTGGTGAGGAAGGCCTCACGATCGGGGTCTGCGAGACCGGCCACCGCCGTCGCGAGCACGCGCGCCCCCATGCGGTCGCAGATCGAGAGAACCTCACGCTGCGGCATCATCAGCAGATCGGTGAAGCGAAACGTTCCGACCTGGGGCGCGCCCTGCTTGAGGCCCTCTTCGAGCTTCCAACGAACGATCGAGAGAATGTCGGGGCGAACGTCGCGAGCGAGCTTGATCGTCGGCCTCGGCCCAAGCTCGGCGCGGCACGCATCGGCGATCTCCGAAGGCAGCGCGCGGAGCACGACCTCGACCATCGCGCCACGCTCCTTCGACAGCAGCGCGGCCAGCCGTTTGGGGTCGGCGTTGGCGAGCTGACGACGCCGCGCCATGACGATGCGCTTGATCTCCTGAATGACGAGCGGAATGCGCTTGTCGCGGGGAATCTGGAGCAGGCTCTGCGCACGGTGCTTGAGCAGCTCTTCTTCTTCAGGCGCGAGATGCTCGAACGACCCGATGGCGTCGGAGCCGCCAAAGGCCAACGAGGTCAACAGCAGCATCGTCTGCCGCTTCGAGAGTGACGCGAAGAACTGTTCCACTCGTCACCGCTGACCGCGAGGGTCA
>JAEUJR010000913.1 GCA_016793585.1 Archangium sp. | reverse complement strand
GCCCGCGAAGGACGAGAACTACAACGCCCACACGCAGTCGCACATGAAGCTCGAGAAGGGTGTCTTCAGCTACACCTTCCACAAGGACCACTCCAACCTGACGGACAACGGCAAGGCCGTGCTCGAGAAGGCGTTCAACTGACCCGTCGCTCGAACGGAGGCCCTTCATGCTCACGCTGCTCGTCTCGGTGGTGACGTCGCAGGCCCTCGCTCCGCAGGGCCTCAAGGTGTACCGCGGCAAGGACGGGCAGCGGGTCGAGGTCGTCACGCTCGCTTTGCAGCAACCCGGGAAGGGGGCGGGCCCGAACGCGCTGGTTCGCGTGACGGGCTCGGGGAGCGAGCGTGACGGGCTCGTCTTTCGCGGCACGACCTCGGCTGCGCAGCGCGGCACCTCGTTCACCATGAAGTACGGCGGCAAAGACTGGGAGCTGTGCCGCAACGACGACGGTGACCTCGAGGTGTGGATGCCTGGCCTGCCGCGGTCGTTTCACGCGAAGTACGACGACGCGGCGACGACGGCTGGCGACAAGGGCGCCGTGGTGAAGGAGCACCAGGCGCAGCTCGCCGACGACGCCATCGCGCTCGCCGAGAAGGCCGAGTGGCCGAACCTGGTCGCCAGGTACACGAAGAAGGCCGCGGAGGCGTCGGCGTCGCTGTCGAAGGCCTGCGGTGCCTCGGTGACGCTCACCATTCGGTTCGCGACCTTCGACGACGACACGATGGCCAACCTCGACGTGTGGAAGTTGTGCTCACCGATGGTGAGCGCGCTCGAGTCGAGGTGCGCTGCCGTGAAGGCGAGGCCGAAGGTGGTGTGTCAGCTCGGCGCCGCGCCCGCGGTCGAGAAGCTCGAGGGCGTGCTGCGCATCACCACCACCACGAAGTCGGTGACGACGTCGTTCGTCCAGACGGAGCTCGGCACATGAAGACCCTGCTCATCCTCTCGCTGCTCGCCGGCACGGCGACGATGGAAGACCTGCAGGCGCTGGGCGCCCAGAGCGCCTGGGCCGAGCTGCTCGAGCGCGCCGAAGACGTGCCCGCGGCGAAGCGCTCCGACGAGTGGCGCGCGTTGGTGACGAAGGCGGCGACGGCGGTGGTGCAGACCGATGACTCGCGCGCCGCTGCGTTGAGCAGCCGGTACCCGTTCCTCACCTCGAGCCCCACCTTCTCGAAGCTCGCCTCGTCAGCAGCCGTGAGCGGCTTCGAGAAGTGTCTCGACGATGGCAAGGTGCGCGACCCGCTGGCCGACTGTGTGGCTTCGTTTCGCAAGACGAACCCCAGGCCCGACGCGCTGGTCGCCGCCGCGAAGGTGCTTCGTCGGCAGTGGAACCCCGCCGCGCCGGTCGATCTCTACGCCGACGCCGCCGCCGGCTCGAAAGAGCTCTGCACCGACGCCGGCCTGCAGGAGTCGGTGCTGGCCGCCCTCGAGCTTCCCCGTGACGAGCGCCGCGCGAAGGTGGGCCGCACGGTCGCGTTCGAGACGTGCTTCAGCGCGATGGCAGCCCCGCTGAAGGCGGCCATGGTGCACGCCTCTGCGTACCTGCTCGGCAACGCCTGCGAGGCCATGCGCGCGAAGAAGGCCCTCACCGAGCTGCAGGACGAACTGTGCCGCGACGAAGGGCGTTAGCCCGTACACTGCCAGGGTGTTCGCGCTCCTGCTGAGCTGCTCTCTCGCCGCCGCGCCCGCGCCTCAACAGCGCGTCTACGTCGGCGTCTTCCTCAACGACGTCTCGGACTTCGACTTGAAGGCTGGCCGCTTCAAGGCCGACCTGCGCGTCTGGCTCAAGTGGCAGGGCGACGCGAAGGTGCCCGAGCTGTCATTCGAGAACGCCGAGCTCGACTCGAAAGACGACCTCGGCGCCGAGGAGGAGTCGGGCTGGCACTCGGTGCAGTGGCGCGTGCAGGGCACCTTCCGCGGCGAGTTCCCGGTGCACGACTTCCCCTTCGACCGGCAGACGCTGCCCATCGTCTTCGGGCTCGACGAGCGCGACGGCCTGCTGGTGCCCGACCTCGGCGCGAGCGGCATGAGCCCGTCGTTCTCGGTGACGGGCTGGCGGTATGAGCCATTCTTCGAGGCGCGCTCGCAGGAGCGGGTGTACCGCTCCGACCTCGGCAGCGTGGCGCACGAGGGCACCGACGCGAAGCAGCGGCTGACGACGTACTCGGTCGAGGTCTCGCGGCCGTTCGGGCCGTACCTCATCAAGTTCGCCCTGCCGCTCGCGCTCATTCTGCTCGTCGCGTTGCTGGCCCTCTTCCTTCCCGCCGACCGGCTCGACGTGCGGTCGGCCATGGGCATCACCGGCCTGCTCTCGTGCATCGCGTTTCATTACACGCAGGCCGACACGTTGCCTGCGGTGACGTACCTCGTCGCGGCCGACAAGCTCTTCCTCGCCGCGTACGTGTTCGTGACGGCGACGCTCGTGCTGAGCGTGTTGTCGTTTCGCCTGCACGACGGGCGGCCGGCCCTGGCGAAGCGGGCTGACCGGCTCGGCGCCTGGTTGCTGCCCGTCGCGACGGTGGTGGGCCTGGGGTGGATGGTATCGGGCGCCTTCTCGAGGGCCGAGGCCGTCGAGCAGCCCGCGCCGAAGAGCCTGTTCGCCAGTCAGCCGGTGCTCCGCGTCGCGGTGCAGACGCTCGACACCATGGGCGGCAGCACCCTGCCTGCTCGCCGCGGCGCCCTGGTGACCCGCCGCGCCGACGGCACCTTCAGGCCCGACCTCGTGCACGAAGCGCCGGCCATGACGAACGCCCTGGTGCGGCTGTTGCCCGACGGCGGCATGCGCGTGCGGTGGCAGCTGCGCTCGAACGCGACCTGGAGCGATGGCGCCCGCGTCACCGCCGACGACCTCGTCTTCTCGCTGAGCGCCCAGCCCGACCCGCTGCGCGAATCGGTGGAGCGCCTCGACGAGCGCACCATCGACGTCACCTACGCCGACCGCCGCGCAGAGCTGCTGGCAGGCTTCACCGTCTACCCGAAGAGCGCGCTGCAGCTGAAGCTCGATGGCGGCCGTGACGCGCTCAACCTCGCGCACAACGAGGGCAAGCTGGCCATGAGCGGGCCCTACGTGGCGGGTGACTTCGTGCAGGGCAAGTCGCTGGTGCTGGTGCGCAACGAGAAGGCCGCGATGACGAAGCCCGCCTTCGAGCGCGTCGAGGTGAAGGTGCTCGCGCCGCTCGATGCCGCGAAGGCGCTGCTCGCCGGTGAAGTCGACGTGGTGCCGTCGCTCACGCCCGACGCGTACGAGCTGCTCAAGAGCGCCAGGGGCGTGAAGGTGCTCGAGCAGCCCGGTGACCTGCTCTGGGTGCTGGTGCCGCCGCTCGCGACGCCGCCCTGGAGCTCGCTGGAGGCCAGGCGTGCCCTCTTGTCGGCGATTCGGCGCGACGAGCTGGTGAAGGCCCTCGCGCCCGCGCCGTCGCAGGTCGCTTCGGGGTGGTTGCCCGAGAAGGAGCGTGTGCTGGCCGCGCCGACGCTCGAGACGCTGGGCCTCAAGGGCACGACGGTGACGCTCTTCGTGCAGACGATTCGCTCGAAAGACGCGACGCACGCGGTGCTGG
This sequence comes from Archangium sp., assembly GCA_016793585.1. The sequence continues at coordinate 4,247 of JAEUJR010000913.1, read as the reverse complement.
CCACGCGCCTGGTCGAAGACCTCACCAACGCCGGCCTCGTCGTGCAGCTCGTCGAGAAGAACCCCACCGAGCTGCGGCAGGAGCTCAACGCGGGAACGCTGCCGGGCCTCGCCCTGGTGAGCCGCGACACGGCCGACCCCGCGCGCTTCATGAACATTCCAGGAGACGCGGGCCGCACCGCCGTCGACCGCCCGTACGGCACGCACTTCGACCAGGTGCTGGTGGACAAGCTCGCGCGCGCGAAGGGCACGCTCTACGTGGAGCGGCAGCGAGGGTTGGGCCTCGACCTGCAGGCCGCGTGGTTCGAGCGGCTGCCGATGCTGCCCCTGGTGTTGACGTCACGCCTCGCGGCGGTGCGTGAAGGGCTCGAAGGGCCCGACTGGGGCGTCGCCGATTCGTTGTGGTGGAACGTGGCCGACTGGCACTTCAGCGAAGCGAAGCCCGTCAGCCGTGCCGCCGCTGGGCCTTGAGGAACTCGCCCAGCTTCTTGTCCGACGTGAGGATGTGCGTCGTCAGCCAGTCGGTGAGGTACGCGAGCAGCACGCGCTCGAGTCGCGGGCTTCCCTGACTGAACGTCTGCCCGAAGATGGCGACGTCCTTCGAGAAGTCCTGGTGCGCGGCGACGTGGGCGGCGAGGTCGGGGTAGCCGCTGTCTCGCATGCGCTTCTCTTCGGCGGCGAAGTGGTAGGTCGAGTAATCGACGAGTCCCTTCACGAGCATCGGAATCACGTTGGGGTCGTGGCGCTTGCGCTCCTCGGGGTCCGACAGCACGCGGATGTAACGAATGAGCTGCTTGTGGTGCTCGTCGAGCTCTTCGTCCCAGACGCTGAAGTTGTCGTTCCACGCCACCGGAGTCATGCGGCGACTCTGGCGCTTCAGCGGCGTGAAGTCAGCGCCTGCGAGAGCGTCGCGCGGGTCTCGGCGTCGCGCTCGGTCGTCGCCTGTTGCTCCAGCGCAAGCAGAGACGTCGAGGTCGTTCGCCTCGCCAGCCCACGAATCGCCGCGCGCCGCATCATCGGCGTCTCGTCACGCAACGCGCTCACGAGTGCCCGCTCGGCCACCACGTCGTCGACGAAGGCGAAGCTCAACGCCTCGAGCGCCGTCTTCCGCAGCGACGCGTCACCCGCTCCCGAGAGCGCCACCAGCGCGTCACGCACCTCGACGGTGGAGAAGTGTGCGAGCGCAGCGATGGCGGCGCGGCGCACGAGGAAGGGGTTGTCGGGCGTGGTGAGCGCCAACAGCCGCGGGGCACCGCCCAGCTCGACGAGCTCGGCCTTCGTGGGTGCGTCGTCGATGGTGGTGAGCCGCCTGGCGAGCGGGTCTGCTGCCGCGACAGAGGCCACGAGGCTGATCAGCAGCACGCACTTCATGGTCGCACCACCGGGTTGCGCCGCAGCCCCGTCTTCTGCAGCGGCGAGAGCAGACCCTCGTTGTTCGCGTAGGGCGTCATCAGGTTCGCGTCGGCCTCGAACTCGCCCTCCATCGGCGTGTCGCTCATGTTGTCTGCCTCGCCGCTCAACTCGAAGACGTGTGAGAGCCCGAGCTGATGGCCGACCTCGTGCGCGAGCACGATGGGCAGCGGGTCGACCTCTCCTGGCATGCGCGGCACGAAGCTGGCGGCGTCGAAGAGCACGATGACGCCCGACGCCGACGTGCCCTGCGTCATCGTCGGGCCGGGTCTTCCACCCGCGACGCCCAGCACTGCGCCGGGAGGCAGCCGCGGGTCGAGCGAGAGCGTCTCGACGAAGAACAGGTTCATGCCCGAGGGCGCGACGGCCGATTGCCGCACCAGCCCCTGGGCACTGACACCCATGCGGCTGCCACCGTCGACGTCGAACATCGAGGTGACGGCGGTGAAGCCGGGCGGCAGGTCGAAGAGGCGCGGCGACTCGAGCGTGATGCCGGCGTCGGCGTAGAGGTTGCGAAAACCGCGCAGCGCCTGTTGTAGCCGTGCCTGCGTCGGAGCGGTGGCCGCCGTGAGCCCCGCGCTGCCGCTGAAGAAGAGGTTGAGCGCGAGCCGCTGTGGGCCGGGTGGAGGGCGCGGCTTCACGAACACGCGCACCGCGACCGAAACGCCGCCACGCACGCGGCCGCGGTCGTCTCGCGAGGCCACGCGAAAGCGGTACGGGCCCGGCATGAACTCGGCGCGCGCGTCGTCGGACTCGAGCACCACGGCGGCCTGCACCTCGGTGTCGGCGCGGCTGCGGCTGAGGTGCAACGAGTCGTCGCGGCCGAGCGCAAGCGTGGTGCCGCGCGGGTTGCGAATCGCGTCGGCCTGCAGTTCGGTGAGCGGCGGAGCCTGCACGCCGATGAGCTCGATTTGAAAGCCCTCGTCCTCCGCGCTGATGTCGACGCCGAGTTCCTGCGACACGCCTGCGTCATTGGTGACGACGACGCCGAGGTCGATGACGCGCACGCCTCCGTCGGAAGAGGTGACGACACCCGCGTCGAAGCCCGCGTCTCGAACTCCGGCATCGACCCCCGCGTCCACCCGCCCGGCGTCGACGACGCGCCCGGCATCCACTCTCTGGCCAGCGTCGACCGGTTGACCCGAATCGACTGGCGCGGGCGCGACGCAGGGAATCGGCGGGCGGCCGGGCTCCGACACCGCTTCACATGGCGGCTCGAAGCACCCCGTCAGCATCACGCTCAGCAGCACGGCTCTCGTCACGAGCGCTGAGTGCCGCCCGGTGCCCGATTGCTTCACCGAAACGTGCGGCTCACTCACCATGGGCGAACCACCACTCGCCGACGGGCTGCTTGCCGACCCGAACGACGACGACCTCGAACGTGCGTCGCGGCTTCGCCAGCTTCTGCCACTGGGCGGCAGGCACCTTGACCCAGCGCCACTCGCCCGCGGCCGTCGTCGCCACCCGCACACCCTCGAGCGTCACCGCGCCCGCACCTTTGACGAAGAGAAAGACGGCCGCGGAGCCGTTCCACACCGCGCCTTCGGGCCCGCCGCGGTCGTGAACGAAGACGTCGCCTTCTCTTCCCGCCTCGAAGCGCGTCGGGTCTTTCAGCACCGTGCTTCGCCAGGCCGCCTCGTCGCAGGCGGCGTTCGCTACTTTCTCGTCACAGGCGAAGCGCGCGACGGCGACGACCGGCTCGGCCAGCGCCGGGAGCGACCAGCTCAGCACCAGCAGCGCGAGTCTCGTCGGGGCCATCGTCGACGACACGATGGCACGAAGGCGCGCATCACGTCGTGGCCATGCGCTTGTCGGGCTCGTAGGCCTTGCCCGGCGTGGCGCCGAGCGCGAGCAGCGTCGCCGACGACTCGCGGGTGACGAACTTTCGCGTCACCTCTGGAGCGACGCGCACCATGTCGCCGCGCTCGAGCACCTGCTCCTTGCCGTCGGCCTGCAGCACGATGGAGCCCTCGAGCACGAGGTACACCTCTTCCTGGCCATCGTGCTGGTGGTCGTGCTCCGGGTAGCCGGTGGTGTGCGGGTCGAAGTCGGCGACGTTCATGCCCCACGCCGAGATGCCGATGGCCTGCCGGGCGGGGCGAAAACGAATGCCCGGAATCGTGTGTTCGCCCTGGTAGTGCTGCATGTCAGAGACGTTCTTGATGGTGACGCGCATGGGTTGCTCCTCGATGGTGAACGCGACAGGTACCATTCGCAGCGAACGCGATGCTTGAACAAACACGACCTGACGGACACGGCAGAGCGCGCGGGCTGGTGTCGAGCCGTGTGAGTGGCAAGCGGGTCGAGGCCGCGACGTTCAAGCCGTCGTCAGCGCTCGCAGACGTCGTCGAGACGTACTGGATGACGCGGTGGGACCTCGAGGGTCAGCCGCCGCACGTCGTCGAAGTGCTCACCGACCCCTGCGTGCACGTGGCGTTCGAAGCAGGGAAGAGCCGCGTCGTCGGCGTGAACACGAAGCTGTTTCGCCGCGAGCTCTCGGGAGCCGGGCTCATTCGCGCGGTGAAGCTCAAGGCCGGCGCGGCCAGGGTGTTGCTGCCCCCACGCTCCGTCGCCACGTGGAACGACACGGTCACGCCGCTGCGCGCGGTGTTCCCGAAGGCCGTCGAGCGTCACGTCTTGTCAAAGGCTGATCAGCAGGGCTTCGCCGCGCTCGAGGCGTGGCTGCTCGCGACGATGCGGCCGGTCGAGGCCCAGGTGCGGCGCGCGGTCGGTGTCGTCGAGCGCATCTCCCGATCAACCGACATCACCACCGTGAAGCAGGTCTGTTCGATGGCGGGGTTGTCGACTCGGCCGTTGCAGCGGCTCTTTCGCGACTTC
>JAEUJR010000911.1 GCA_016793585.1 Archangium sp. | reverse complement strand
CGCTTCGTCGAAGCAGAACCAGGGGCCGGCAACAGGGGAGAGTTGGATGCTTCGCGTTCTCACCATCGCTCTCGTGGTGCTGGCTGCGGGGTGTGGCTCGACGAGTCGAGTCACGCTCCTCAACCTCGGCGACCCGTGCACTCCGAACGACCCCGCTGCGCAGTGCCGTGACGGGCTGTGCATCGCGCTCGACGATCAGTCGGGCTTCTGTACGAGCAACTGTACCGACACTTGTCCCGACGGCTTCGTCTGCGAAGGCGCAGGCCGCTACGGCAAGATCTGCAAGAGGCTCTCGGGCTGCAAGACGAACGTCGACTGCCCGGCAGGCCACACCTGCAACGCCGAGACTGGAAACTGCTTCATCGCCGTCTCTCGCGCGCTCTGCTCTCCGTGTCAGGACGTCTCGCAGTGCCCGATGGGCGGCGCGTGCTTCAAGGCCATCGGTTCGGGAGAGCAGTTCTGCACCGGCCCCTGTGGCGCGAACGACGTCTGCCCTTCGGGGTCGTCGTGCCGTGAGATCCCCGCCGGCAAAGAGAACGCGATCATCAAGCAATGCGTGCCGACGAACGAGACCTGCAACGCAGGCCGTGCGGTCTGCGACGCGTGCTCTGGAGATGACGAGTGCGGCGGGCCGTTCGATCTCTGCGTTCGCAACATCGTCTCGGGAGAGCAGTTCTGCGGGCGCGACTGCAACCCTGCCAAGAACGTCTGCCCGGCCGGAGCGTGCGACCCCAGATCGCTCGACTCGGCGCAGAACCCCGAGTGCCCGTCGGGGTTCTCGTGCGTGAACCTGAAATCGCCTGCGGCCGAAGACGGCAAAGGCCCGTACCAGTGCGTGCCCAACTCGAACACGTGCAAGGGCTACTGCGACCCGACGCGCGATCAGGGGCAGCTCTCGAACCAGTGCGGCATTGGCAAGCTCTGCCAGGGCGGCACCTGCCAACCTGCGCTCGATGGGCGGCAATGCTCTCCGTGCAGCAACAACGACGACTGCCGTCGCGGCGGTTTCACCGAGAACCGGTGCATCGTGAACGACTGCCCCGCGTGCCCCTTCAAGGGTGAGTCGTTCTGCTCGACGCCCTGCCTCGATGATTCAGCGTGCGTGCGCTCCTACGGCACGGGGTTCGTCTGCAAGGACGTGGCGGATCCCACCGGGCCGACGCGGAAGTACTGCATGCCGCAGCGTGGCTCGTGCAAGGGCGGCCTCAAGCGCCTCGGTGAAGACTGCAACGCGAACGGCGCCTTCGACTGCCTCACGGGCGTGTGCGTGAAGGCCGGGGTGAACGCCTTCTGCTCAAACACCTGCACGAAGGACTCGCAGTGTGGCGACACTCGATACCGCTGCTGCGAGTCGTCGGCGACTGGCTACGACTGCGCGCCCGAGAAGCGCACGAGCGACGGCCCGCTCTCGGGCATGGGCGTCTGCGCACCGATCGGCGGTCTCTTCGGAGACGACTGCACGCCGGGCCGCCCGCCGTGTCAGTCGGGCGCCTGTCTCGATCTCGGCACCGCGCGCGTGTGCAGCGTCACCTGCACCAACGGCGCCTGCCCGCAGGGCTTCGCCTGTCGCAAGGCCCAGCGCTCGACGGCGTCGGATCAGACCGTCGACGTCTGCTTCCCTTCGGGCGGCGGCGGCGCTGGCGCGAGCTGCACCTTCGGGCCTGCGGCGTGCGAGACCGGACTGTGCATTCGCAAAGACTCCGGCCCGATCTGTACGCAGCCCTGCACGCTCGACTCGGAGTGCCCGACCGACTGGATCTGCCAGACGCTCGCGACCGTCGACAGCCGCTCCGTTCAGGCCTGTCTGCCTCCCGCACTCCAGGACGGGTGAGCCGCTTTTCTCAAGCGCTGAGACGCGCGCACTTCATTCACGATGAGCTGAAAAACTGCCTGTTTCTTCCGAAGGTGGGTGTGCTAGCACCGCGCACCCTCGACGACACCGATGCGCGCCTCTGCTGTCAGGCTCTTTGTTCTTCTGGCTTCGCTCGCCGTGGCGACGGCTGCGTGCAAAGACAACCAGCGAACGCGCCGCATCGTCGAGTCGTTCGTCGTCGTTCCCGGGACTCCGAGCGTCGACGAGAAGTCGCCCTCGGTCGACACCGACCCCACGCGCGCGACTGACAACTTTTCGGTCAACGTTCCGCGGCAGTGCGACACGTACACGCAGTTGTCGGTGCGCAAGGTCGACATTCTGTGGGTCGTCGACTCGTCGGGCTCGATGGGGCCCAAGCAGCAACGGCTGGCGGCGAACTTCCAGGGCTTCATCAACCAGCTCGTCGCTGCGATGCCGCCGATCGACTTCCACATCGCTGTCACCACGACCGACACCGATGATCCCGCGACGCGCGGCAAGCTGCGCCAGTGGAGCCTCGGCGCGCTCCGCGACGACTTCATCTCGTGCGCGCCCGACATGGCTGGCGCCGTGACCTGCAACACCGGCGGCAACACCTCGACCGCCGTGATGGCGTTCAACCAGATGGCGCAGGTCGGAACGAACGGCAGCCCGCAGGAGCGTGGTCTCTTTGCCGCCTATCTCGCGCTGACCAACCCGCTCAACGTCTCGACCGACGCGGTCGTGCGCTTCGTTCGCCCCGAGGCTGCGCTCTACGTGGTGTTCGTCTCCGACGAAGATGACTCGTCGTGTACGCCGCTCACGCGCCAGCCCGTCTGCAGCGCCGACCCCGGCTGCCGCTGCGCGAACGATCAGATCCTCACCGCGGCTGGCAACTGGGGCTCGACCGCGTACTTCACGCGCTTCTTCGAGACGTTCAAGGGCTACGGAAACGGCGAGGCCGTCGCGGTCGCCGCCATCACCGCGATCGATCCTGACTCCGGCGTTCCCTCGCAGTTCGGTGACCCGAGCCCGCACGTCGGCTGCTGCCGCAATTCGCGCGACCGAGACGCGGGCTGCCCCTCGAGCGGAACGAACGACGGCGGCCTCGAGATCGCCTACTTCGGTGGTCGCTACGTTCAGGTCGCCGCGCAGACGGGTGGGGTGGCGGTCGACATCTGCCAGGACGACTTCTCTGGCGCGCTCGCATCGTTGGGCTTCTCGGCCTCGGGTCTGCGCCGCGAATTCCGGCTCACGCGCGGCCCCGATGTTCGTGCAGCCGCTGGCGTGGCGCGCGGCATCGAAGCGTTCGTGTCGCCGCCGAACTCGATGATGTGCCAGGTCGACGGGAACTGCCCCGTCGACCAGTTCTGCCGCAACGGTCGTTGCGCGCGCAGAGTCGAAGTTCGAACTGATGGGCCGGCGAACGGCGCCCAGTATGTGCAGTGCGATCTCGCGGGCCTTCGCAACATGGTCCGCTTCGAGGGCACCTCGGTGCCCGAGTCCTTGAGCACGGTCGAGGTTTGTTACGACGTGCTCGCCAACTTCCAGACGAGCTGTCCTTGAGCCGAGGTGCCATGAGCATTCGAAACGTGTTGCAGATGAGTGCGCTGTGTCTGGCGATGGTGGCCAGCAGCAGTGCGTGGGCCCAGTCAGCGGAGGACGAGGCCGAGCTCGTCGAGAAGGTTGCGGTGCGCAACCGGCTCTACCTGGTCGAGAAGCGTTGGGAGGTCGGTGGCAACGTCGGCTTCACGCTGCTCCCGCGCCTGACCGATCACTACAACCTCAACATCTCTGCCGCGTACAACGTGGCCGAGTGGTTCGCGATCGAGCTGCGCGCCGGCTACGCGATCTCGCGTCAGACCTCGCTGGCCGATCAGGTGAAGGAAGCGTTCCTCACCCAGATGAACCTGCCGCGCATCAATGACTTCTCCGACCTCTGGCAGATGACGGCCAACGGCATCGTGGGCATTCGGTTCCAGCCCATCTACGGCAAGATCAACCTGCTCGCCGAGCTGCCCGTTCACTTCCAGCTCTACCTGTGGGCTGGCGGCGGCGCGGGTCTGTTCAACCGCGAGTCGCTGCTCATCTGTCTGCAGCGCACTGGCAGCGGCTGCGGCCAGTACTTCACCGAGACCAAGGTGAGCCCGATCGTGTCGCTCGCGCTCGGCTTCCGCTTCTTCATTACGGAGAAGCACGCCGTTCGTCTCGAGGCGCGCACCTGGTCCTTCCTCGACTCCTACTGGGTCAACGTCGATCGCGCGAACGTCAGCGCGGCGAACCCCACCGCTGGCGGCATGCAGTCGCCGAACGCGGGCATCAGCACGATCAGCCAGATCGACCTCGGCTACAGCTTCGTCTTCTGAGGACGTCACCCACCATGCGCACGACTTTCCTCCTCGCAGCCCTCACGTTCCTCGCGGCCGGCCGTACCTTCGCGGCGCCCGCCTTCGTTCAGCCCTCGCTCGTCTTGAGCCAGGCCGGTGGCGCTGCTGCCGATGACGACGAAGACGATCCTCCGGCCAACCCGACGCCAACGCCCGACAAGAAGCCCGAGCCAGCGGCGACCACGACGCCCACCACCACGCCTGCCGAGACGCCGGCCACCACGCCCACCGTCGCGACGCCCGCGACCACCACGGCTGGTGGCTCCGCAGAGCAGATGAAGCTGGTGAACGGCGCTCCGCTGTTCAACCCGAACGTCGGCGTTCACATCGTCGAGCAGAAGCGATTCTCTGACTCGGGCCGTTTCGAGGTGACGCTGTACCCCGTGTCCCTGCAGGTGAACGGCAAGTTCACGCAGCACTTCGGCACGATGGGCCAGCTGACGTACCACCTGCAGGAAAACTTCGGCCTGATGATCACGGGCGGCGGCAACTGGTTCAACTCGGAGTCGTCGCTCAACGGCGAGCTCGTCGAGAAGGCCCGTGTCGAGGCGCAAGCCGCCTCGTCGCTGTTGTGGACGTGGGGCGTGCTGGGCGGCGTCGAAGTGACGCCCATCTACGGCAAGTTCGCCTTCTTCGAGGGCACGCTCGCTCAGTTCTCGTTCGTGCTCAACGGCGGCGCCGGCATCGGCGGCACCCGTCACCAGCTCAAGCCCGAGAGCGCGCGCCAGGACGGCTCGATCTCACCCGCCACCTACGGCGACACGGGCTACCGCTTCATGGCAGGCCTCGGCGCGGGCTTCCGCCTGCAGCTCGGTCAGCGCTTCGCGTTCCGGCTCGAGGTTCGTGACGTCGTCTACACGGCGCGCGTCGAGCGGGTGAACGGCTGTGGCTCGGAAGATCTTCGCGCGATGGACAACGCCCTGCGTGGTGGCCGCCCGGTCACCAGCGCGCAGGTCGGCGCCACCTGCCGCGTCGACACCTTCGACGGCACCGACCCCGACACGGGCCTCAAGCGCTCCAACGACGTTCCGCTCGCGCTCGGCCTCGTCCGCAACCCCTCGTCGGACGTGCTCAACAACGTCGGCCTCTACGCCGGCATCTCGTTCCTGTTCTGATCGGTGACCTTCATGACTCGCGCACTCACGCTCGTTGCACTGCTGACCGCGGCCATCGCCTCAGCTCAGGACCTGGCCACCTACAACAAGGCCCTGTCGGCCTATAACGGCGGGTCGTTCGAAGACTCCGCCCGCTTGTTCTTCGACGTCTACAACACGACGACCGACAACGATCTCAAGCTCAAGGCCGAGTACTACCTGGCCTCGAGCTTCCAGCGGCAGAACCTGCCGTTCACTGCGTTCGTGTTCTACAGCCCGATCGTCAAGGCCGGGCCGTCGCACCCGTTTCACGGAAAGGCGGTCGAGGCGCTCGTGACGCTGCAGGAGCAGCTCAACGACGACTACCTGATCCCCTCGCAGCTCGAGAAGCTGTACGACCGCTACGCCGAGGCGTGGGCGACGTTGCCGCTCGAGGTGCTCTCGCGCATCAACTACCTCATCGGCCGCATCTCGCACCGCCGAGGCAAGCTCGACGAGTCGAAGCAGTTCCTCGACGCCGTTCCCGACACCAGCCAGGTCTACGCGAAGGCGCTCTACCTTCAGGGCATCGCGCTCTCCGATCCCCGCTACCCGGCGACCAGCGAAGACGAGAAGCGCAAGCACCAGGAAGAGGCGGTCGAGATCTTCGAGAAGGTGCTGAAGATCGACCCGCGCGCCAAGATGCTCGACCTCGCCGAGATTCAGCAGCTCGCCAACCTCGGTCTCGGCCGCGTGCACTACGGCCTGGGCAACTTCGACAAGTCGACCAAAGCGTACGAGAAGATTCCGCGCTTCTCGAAGTACTGGGATCTGTCGCTGTTCGAGAACGGCTTCGCCCGCTTCCAGAACGACGACTACGGCGGCGGCCTCGGCTCGTTGCAGGCGCTCTACGCCCCGCAGTTCGCGGGCGCGTTCCAGCCCGAGTCGTGGATTCTGACCTCCACGATCTACTACTTCGCTTGCCTCTACGAAGAGTCGAAGTCAGCGCTCGTCGAGTACGAGAAGATCTACCTGCCGATGGCTGAAGCCCTGAAGCCCATCGTCGAAGGTGAAGCGAAGGACAACGCCTACTTCTTCAAGCTCGTCGACACGACCGACTCCGACAAGCTGCCCAAGCCGGTGCTCAACTGGGTTCGTTCGAACGAGCGAATGCTGGGCCTCTTCTCGATTCTGAAGGAGATTGACGCGGAGAAGGCCACCATCGACGGCATTCAGTCGTGGAAGAGCGCGAAGCTCTCCAACGAGCTCATCTCGTATCTCGACCAGAACCGCGGCACCCTCGAGCAGGTCGCTGGCCAGACCGCGAAGAACCGCATTCAGGAGGCCTACCGCACCATCAAGGGGTTCGGTGATCAGGCCGAGATCATTCGGTTCGAAGTCGCCAAGGCCGAGAAGGAGTTCGCCGAGTCGGGCAGCGATCAGAACTCGCTGCTGAAGAAGCAGACGCTCTACCGCCCGCAGATGCCCGCCGAGAACTGGAACTACTGGCGCTTCCAGGGCGAGTTCTGGCGCGACGAGATCGGGTACTACCAGTACACGCTGAAGAAGGGCTGCCCGGTCGGCAAGAACTGAGCAGAACCAACGCAGGTCGGAGGGCGTCCAAGCCTTCCGAAATGCTCGTGATTCAGGGGTGCTGGCCACGGCTGGCACCCTTTCTTTCCATCAAACCCGTGGTGTAGGGTCCGCGCCGTTTTCAGCGGACAACACCACTTCGGCAGAGCCTCAACTCCGACAGGAGCCGCAATGAAGCTGTTTCACTCCCGACTGCTCACCTCCATGTCAGCCGCAGCGATGCTGCTGAGTTCGATCGACGCCAACGCGCAGGCTGCGAAGAAGGGTGGGGCGAAGGCTCCCGCCGCGGCGAAGACCGACCCGAAGGCCGCCGAAGCCGCCAAGAAGGCCGCCGAGGCCGCCAAGAAGCCCGAGGAGCGCAAGGGCCCTGCGAAGCTCGAGGCCCGCGAGACGCCGAAGGTCGAAGACGTCGAGCGTGAAGCCATCGCCGACAAGAAGCGCGACGAGCAGATCGAGTCGGCGAAGAAGATCATCCCCAAGATCGAAGACGGCAACCCGCAGAAGTCCGAGCTGCTCTTCCAGCTCGCCGAGCTCTACTGGGACAAGTCGCGCTACCTCTACCGCCGCGAGATGTTGAAGTACTTCGAGCAGCAGAAGGACGCCGACGAGAAGAAGAACCGCGGTGAGAAGGTGTCGGAGCCCAAGGAAGATCACCGCGAGTCCGAGCTCTATCGCTCCGAGACGATGCGTCTGTACGAGACGATCCTCCGCGAGTACCCGTCGTACGAGCGCAAAGACGAGGTGCTCTTCAACCTCGCGTACAACTTGTACGAGACGGGCAAGCGCGACGGCGCCGTGAAGCGGTACGAAGAGCTGCTCAAGAGCTACCCGGGTTCGAAGTTCGTGCCCGACACGTACGTGCAGCTCGGCAACCACTACTTCGACGTCGCCAACGTGCTCGAGAAGGCGCGCAGCTACTTCGAGAAGGCGTTCGCCACGAGCAACCCGCGCATCAAGTCGTACGCGCTCTACAAG
>JAEUJR010000907.1 GCA_016793585.1 Archangium sp. | reverse complement strand
GGCTTCGTCGACGACATCGTCGCGTACCGCTTCTCGCCCGAGCACATCTTCATCTGCGTGAACGCGGCGAACCGCGAGAAGGACTTCGCGTGGATGAAGGAGAACGCGAAGGGCGTGACGCCGGTCGATCGCTCCGACGAGTTCGCGCAGATCGCCGTGCAGGGCCCGAAGGCCTTCGGCATCGTGCAGCGCCTCTGCAAGAAGCCGCTCGAGGGCGTCGGCACCTACCGCTTCACCACCGGTGAGGTCGCTGGGGTCGAGTGCATCATCTCTCGCACTGGCTACACGGGCGAAGACGGGTTCGAGCTGTACTGCCCGCCGAACCACTCCGAGAAGCTGTGGTTCGCGCTGCTCGAAGAAGGCAAAGGCGACGGCGCCGTTCCTGCCGGCCTCGGCTGCCGCGACTCGCTGCGCACCGAGATGAAGTACGCGCTCTACGGCAACGACATCGACGACGTGCACACGCCGCTCGAGGCGGGCCTGGGGTGGATCGTCAAGTTGGACAAGGCCGAGTTCATCGGGAAGGACGCCCTGGTGAAGCAGAAGGCCGAGGGCATCAAGCGCAAGCTCATCGGCTTCGAGCTCATCGACGCTGGCGTGCCGCGCTCGCACTACGCGATCTTGAAAGACGGTCAGAAGGTCGGCGAGGTGACGAGCGGCACCATGGGCCCGACGGTGAAGAAGGCCATCGGCATCGGCTACGTGCCCACCGCGCTCGCGGCCGAGGGCAGCACCTTTCACGTCGACATTCGAGGGCGCGCGGCGGCGGCGAAGGTCGTCAAGACGCCTTTCCACACTCGCGGCTGAACCCCATCACCCCACTGCTGACTCAAGGAGCTTCATCATGGCCAACGGCGAATACCCGAAAGATCTGAAGTACACGAAGGACCACGAGTGGGCGAAGAAGACGGGCTCGGCCATTCAGGTCGGCGTCACCTTCCACGCGCAAGACGCGCTCGGCGCGGTCGTCTACGTCGAGCTGCCGAAGGTGGGCACCGCTGTCACGGCTGGAGCGCAGTTCGGCGTCATCGAGTCGACCAAGGCCGTGAGCGAGCTGTACTCGCCGCTGACCGGCAAGGTCGTGAAGGTGAACGACGCGGTGGTGTCGAACCCGTCGCTGGTGAACGAGGCGCCGTACGCGGGCGGCTGGCTGATCGAGGTCGAGTCGTCGAACGCGGCGGAGTGGGACGCGCTGATGGACGCTGACACGTACACGAAGACGCTCGGCTGAGACGATCTTCAGCTCGAAGGTGAAGAGGCCCGAGTCACGATTCGTTCGTGGCCCGGGCTTCGTCGTTTCAGGAGCCGACGGTCGCGAAAGCGAGCTCGGTGACGATCACCGTGTTGCCGTCGGCGCGCGAAGGCACGGCACCATTGGGGTCGACGACCCAGCCACCGAAGTAGCGATCGGAGCCCTCCCAACCGAGGCGTTGCGGAGCCAGCATCCACGCGCCCTTGAACGGGTAGGGCGAGCGCTCGACGGTCTCGGGTTTGAGCCCGGCCGACGCCTGCGGCAGCAGCACGAGCCGAACGTCGCGGTCACCCGTGATGGAGGCCACCGTCGCCGCGTCGTTGAAGTCGTTGCAGATCAGCATCGCGGCCTTCACGCCATCGATCGTGAACGTCGGCGCCGTGCGCTCGCCCTTCGTGAAGCCGCCGAAGTCATCCATGGGGACGAAGTTGGCCTTGCGCTTGTGCGCGACGATCTCGCCCGCGTCGTCGATCACCACCGCGGCGTTGAAGACCTTGTCGTCGGCGAGCTCGGCGAAGCCCAACGAGATGAAGGTGTGGTGCTGCTTCGCCAGCGCGCGCAGCCGGGTGATCGTGGGCCCGTCGAGCGGCTCGGCCACCGAGCGCTGATACGCCGCGTCGAAGCCCTTCCAGTACCAGCCGAGGCTGAGCTCTCCGAACGCGATGAGCCGCACCCTCGGGTGCTCGGCCTTCACCAGCTCGACGTGATCGACGATGCGCGAGCGATTGAGCTCTGCGCTCGCCTCGGGTGGCAGGCTCACCAGCGCGACGGAGATTCGCTGCGAGGCGCTCGAGGAATCCCACGGCGCGTTCGGCGCACCACCGCACCCAGCGACTGCCACTGAAACGGCGAGCAGGAATCGGTTCATGCCGTTTCAACACCGGCCGCTCTCGAAAGCGTCACCACGCTGACGAAAATCCTGCGCTGCCTTGATGGGGGTCGCAGGTCATGCGGCATTTCTCACGGCTCCCCTCGGAAAAGCTCGCACGCCATGTGCAGAGACGTGCCTCATCGCGCCCGTTTGCGCATGAGGTGAGGACACATGAGTCAGGAGATTCTGCTGGGTGACGAAGCGGTTGCCCGAGGCGCGATCGATGCTGGCCTGAGCGCCGCCTACGCCTACCCGGGCACGCCCTCGACCGAGATCTTCGAGAGCATTCACTCGCAGATCAAAGCGCACCACCTGCCGATTCGCGGCTTCTGGTCGACCAACGAGAAGGTCGCGCTCGAAGAGGCGGTCGGCGTCTCGTACTGCGGCAAACGCGCGATGGTCTCGATGAAGCACGTCGGGCTCAACGTCGCGGCGGACCCGTTCATGAACGTCGCGGTCGCCGGAGCCTGGGGTGGGCTCGTGATCGCCGTGGCCGACGACCCCTCGATGCACAGCTCGCAGAACGAGCAGGACTCGCGCTTCTTCGCCGACTTCGCGCAGGTGCCGTGCTTCGAGCCTGGTGATCAGCAGGAGGCGTACGAGCTGACGAAGGAGGCGTTCGAGGTCTCCGAGCGGCTGCGCGTGCCTGTGGTGCTGCGCCTCGTGACCCGCCTCGCCCACAGCCGCGCGATGGTCGAGCTCGCCAGCCGCCGTCACCAGAACGAGCTCAAGTACGTCGAAGACGCGGGCCTCTACACACTCATCCCCTCGAACGCGCGGCGGGCCTACGCCGGCCTGATCGACAAACAGCCCGCCCTGCAACAGTTCTCGATGGAGCACCGCCTCAACGCGCTCACCATTCGCGGCGACGGCAAGCCCGGCATCATCGTCTCTGGCATCGGCTACACGTACCTGAAGGAAGCGTTGGGCCCGAGGCTCGACGACTACAACGTGCTGCGCGTCAGTGTGTACCCGATGCCGATCGGGAAGATCCGCGAGCTGATGGATCGGTCGAGCGAGATCACGGTGCTCGAAGAGGGCTACCCGTTCATCGAACGCATCGTCGGCGGGCTCGGCTTGTTCCGCGAGAAGCCGGTGAAGGGGAAGTTGACCGGTGCCGTGCCACGCATGGGCGAGCTGTCCCCGGATGTGGTTCGCAAGGTGTTTGGCATCGAGGCGCGTGAGGCGCTGTCGGTCGCCGGTCTCGACGAGGTGCTGCGCGCACGCCCACCCCGGCTCTGCGACGCCTGCCCGCACGGAGACTCGTACAACATCATCAACGAGGTGATGCGCGAGTACGGCGAGTCGACCCGCGTGATGGGCGACATCGGCTGCTACTCACTCGGCTACTACAAGCCGTACCAGGCGATTCACTCGTG
>JAEUJR010000891.1 GCA_016793585.1 Archangium sp. | reverse complement strand
GCCCCTCCTCACCGCGTCGGGCCGAAGAAGCGCTGCTCGAGGCCTCGAAGCAGGGCCCCGCGCCGAAGCGTGTCGAGGCGCTCGTCGAACGGGCGACGTTGCTCGAAGCGCGCGGCGCAGCAGACGATGCGGTCTCGACGTGGGAAGCGGCCCTCGCGCTGGCGCCTCGTCACCCGCAGGCGCTCGATGGCCTCAAGCGCAACCTGCGTTCGTTGTCGGACTGGGAAGGGCTGGCCGAGGTGCTCGCGCAAGACGCCGCGCAGACGCCGAAGTCGAAGGCGGCTCCGCTCTTCGCCGAGCTCGCGTCGCTGTACCTCGACAAGCTCTCGTTGCCCGGCCCGGGAGAAGCAGCCCTGCGCCGCCTCGTGGTGCTCGACGAGGCCGACGCGGCTGCGCGCCACCGTCTCGCCGGTCTGCTCGAGCAGCAGGGCCAGTTCGTCGAGGCCGTCACCTTGCTCGAAGAGGCCGCGGCGCTCGAGACGGGAGCCACCTCGGCTGCCACCCTTCGCCGGGCCGCCAGTCTGGCGACGCGCGCGTCTGACGAAGAGACGACGCTCAAGCTGCTGCGCGCGGCGCATGCACTCCAGCCCGCGACGGGAGACGATCTCGAGCGCCTCGCCGACGCGCTCTACCTGCGGGGCGCGTTGAAAGAGGCGCTGCCGCTCCACCCGACGCTGGTGGCGGGCCTCTCGTTCGACGACCGCCCCGACGATGCCGAGCGCATCATGCTGCGCCTGGCCGATCTCGCCGAGCAGTTGGGTGACGCCGGAGTCGCCGAAGCCACGCTGAAGAAGCTCGTTCAAGAGCGCCCGCTCCTCACGCAGGCCGTCGAGCGCCTCGCGAGCATCTTCTCGAGTCGTGGCGAGCGCCGCGCCTCGGTCGAGCTGCGCGCGAAGCACCTCGAGCAGCTCTCGTCGTCACCTCGTACCGCCGAGCGCCTGGTTCACCTCGCCCGCGAGTCGAAGGACTCGCTGCAGGACATCGAGGTCGCGCTGCGTCTGTACCGTCGCGCCGCCGAGCTGCATGAAGCGCCGCTCACCGTTCGCGCCGAAGCCGTCACCATGCTCCGCGAGGCCAACCGGCCGGCCGAGCTGATGGGTGAGCTCGTCGAGGTCGCGCAGCTCGAGCTCACGCAGGGCAACATCGACGCTGCGCTCGCCGCCTGGAACGAAGAGGCGAAGCTGGCCGAGGGCCTGGGCCGCATCGACGAGGCGTTGCGCTCGCTCGCTGCCATGGCCGACGTCTGCGAAGACGAGGGCCGCACCGACGAAGCCGCGAAGTACGTGGTGCGTCGCGCCGAGCTGCTGCGCGACTCGCGGCTCGATCTCGACGGGGCCAACGAAGCGCTGGAGCGCGCCTGGGGCCTGCAGCCGACGCCGGCGCTCGCGCAGATGGCCATCGACCTCGCGCGCCGCCGCAGCGATCGCGACGGCGAGCTCGACTGGCTCGAGCGCACGCTGCCGAGCCTCGAGCCTGCGCAGAAGGCCCGCACCTTCATCACGCTCGCTCGCCTGCACCTCGGCCTCGTCGCCGTGGGAACGCCAGCCGACGTGCAGACCGCGCCGATGCTGGCGCCCGACCAGGCCGAAGCGGCGCTCAAGCAGGCCCTCTCGCTCACGCCCAACGCGCCCGACGCCGAGGCGATGCTGCTCGCGATGTACGAGCGGCAAGACCGGGTCAGCGACGTCGCCGCCTTCTACGAAGAGGCCGCGGCGCGCGAGACGAACGGTCCACGTCGGGCGGAGCAGCTGCTCAAGGCCGCCGCGCTCTACAAGGACCGCGCAGGCCGCCCGCACGAAGCCGCTGCCGCGTTGCTGGCCGCGCGTGCGTCGAGCCCCGATGACGAGACGCTCACGGCGAAGGTGGCCGACCAGCTGTCAGAGCTGGGCCGCCGGCAAGACGCCGCCGACTTCGACGCGATTCTGCTCGAGCGCGACCCGTTCCACCCCGCGTTCGAACGTCACCGCGCCTTCCTCACCGACTCGGCCGACGAACAGGCGCTCGCGCAGCTGTTGAGCCGCCGCGCCGAGCGTGAACACGGAGACGTCGCCGCGGGTCGTTGGCTCGAAGCGGCCGCTGCCTTCCGTCGCGCGGGCGCCACCGAGCGCGCGCAGATTTGCGAAGCCCAGGCGTTCGAAGCCGCGCCGCAGAACCATGAGGCCTTCCAGTCGTTGCTCGAGCAGGCCGCGAACGACCCGCGCCGCCGCGCCGAGCTGATGTCGGCCCGCGCCCGCGCCGTTCCCGGTGAGGCGTCGCTGCTGCTCAAGCGCCGCGCCGAGACGCTCGACGAAGCCCGCGAGACGTTGCTCGCCGCGGCCGCGTGGGACGACTACCTCGCGCTCGTCGCCGACGACTTCACCGCGCTCGAGCGGCGCGGTGAGCTGGCCTTCGAAGGCGGCGGCCCCCGCGCTGCGCAGCCGTACGACCGCAAGCTCGTTCAGCTCGGTGGCGACGGCCTGCCCGGAGCGACGCGCCTCAAGCTCTGGCTGCGCCTCGGTCAGGCGGCGGTGGAAGCGCAGGCGTTTCGCGACGCGGTCGACGCGTTCGAGTCGGCGTGGGCGCTCGACCCCGACGGGCCGCGCGGCCGCGAAGCGCTGCTCGCCCTCGACGAGGCGTACGCGCGGCTCGGCTTCGTCGACGGTCAGTACCGCACGGTGCTTCGCCTTGCTCGGCTGCCCGACGCGCAGGACACCGAGGTGCTCTACCGGCGCGCGTTGTCACTGCACGAGGCGCCCGAGAACGCGGTCGAAGCGCTCGATGCGTTGCTGCCCGCGCACCCGGCCGACGTCGCGCTCTACGACGCGGGCGTGCGGGCGTACCGCGCGAAGGGCCGCCTCGGTGATCTGCTCGGGCTGCATGAGCGCTTCGCGAAGGCGGTGGGTGGTTCGCGCGCGGCGTCTTCGTTGCTCGCGGCTGCCGACATCGCCGAAGCCGAGCTGGGAGAGCCGGCGCGTGCCCTCGAGCTGAAGCAGGAAGCGGCCCGCCTCGACCCGACCAACGTCGACGTGTTGCGGCTGCTGCTCGACGAGGCGAAGCGGCGCAACGACGTGGCGGCAGTGGTGGCGCAGCTGCGTGCCCTGGCTGCGGCCCCGCTCGACGAGACCGCGCGCGCCGGCGTGGTGCTCGAGCTCGCCCAGGCGCTCGAGGCGCAAGGCGACCTCGACGGCGCGACGACGGCGCTCAGCGGACTCCGGGCGGGTGGTTCTTCGGCAGCCGGGTATGCGCAGGCGCTCGAGGGGTTGGCGAGGGTCGCCCGCTCGAAGGGTGACGCCGCGGCGCTCGCCGACGTTCAGGTCGCGCAGGCCGAGCTGCTTGGTTCGTCGGAGCGTGCGGGCCGGCTGCTCGAGGCCGCGAAGACGCTCGTGTCGGCGAACGAGCTCGGCCGGGCCGAAGCGGTGCTGCGTGACGCGCTCGCGGCGAGTCCCTCGCTCGAGGCGTTGTCGGCGCTGGTCGACGTGCTGCGGCGCTCGAAGCGTGACGCGGCGCTGGGCCCGGCGCTGCTGCAGCTCGCTGAAGCCGAGGCCCCCAACGCCCGCGCGCCCCACCTGCTCGAGGCCGTCGAGGTGTTCGAGCGTACGGGAGAGACCCGTCAGGCCATCACCACGCTCGACCGCGTCATCGCCGAGGCGCCTGCTGCGCTGACGCCCGACGCCGCGGCCGAACGGTTCCTCGCGCTCGGCGCGCAGCAGAAGGCGCTCGACATCGGCTTCGGGCCCGCGCTCGCTTCGGGCAACGCTGGCCGCGCGCTCGATCTCGCCACGCGCGCCGATGCGCCTGCGCAGGCTGCTGCGGCGCGCTGGGCCATCGCCTCGACCGACGTGCGTGATGCGCGCGCCAACGTGTTGCTGCAGTCGGCCGACGCACCGACGCTCGCGAAGTACGCCGCGCTCGCCGCCGCCCAGCAGGCGCTCGACGTCGCGCAGCCGCTGTGGGTCGACCTGTTCCTGCGCCACGACTCCCCGGCGGCCCTGGCGGCGCTCGTCGAGGCTGATCGACTCGACGTCGCGTTCGACGCTGCCCTCGAGGCCCGCGCTCCGTCGCCGCTCGTGCGGCTGCTGCAGTTCGCGCCGAAGGTGAACGACGAGCGCCGCGAGCGCCTGCTCTCGACGCTGGCTGACGTGGTGCCCGAGCGCCGCAAGATGGCGCTGCGTGAAGTGGCCTCGCTGCGTGCGCGGCTCGAGCGCTGGAGCCCCGCTGTCGAGAGCCTCGCGCAGCTCGCGCAGCTCGAAGAAGACCCGAAAGCCCGCGCCGCGCTGCACGTCGAGCGGGGTGAGACGCTGCTGCACCGCCTGAAGGATCCAGCGGCCGCCCGCGTGGCGTTCGAACGCGCGCTCGTCGACGACGGCACGCAGCTGGTCGCCGTACGGGAACTCGTCGAGCTCGCCCGTGGTGACGCCGAGCGCTTCGTGCCGATGGTCGAGCGCCTCGTCGCGCTCGCCGGTGAAGAGGCCGCCGCCCCGTTCCGTGAAGAGCTCGCGGCCGGCTACGAGCAGGTCGGCCGGTTGAAAGACGCCTCACGCGTGCTCGCGCAGCTGCCCGAGACGCCGGCGCTGCTCACCCGTCGCGCCGACCTCGCCGAGCGACAGGGGCTCAAGGGCGAAGCGTTGTCGCTGCGCGAGAAGGTCGCCACGACGTCGGCCGAGCTCGAGGCGGTGCTGCTGGGCTACCTCGACGTTCGCCTCGTTCCGTTCGCGGTGCGCCTCGGCACCCGGTTGCTCGACGAAGGTTCGCTCTCGCTCACGACGCGCCGACGCCTCGCCGAGCAGCTCGCTCCGACGGAGCAGGGCGCCGCGCTGGCCGTTCGTGCCTGGACGAAGCTGCTCGAGGCGAAGGTCGACGACGCCGACGGGTGGACGCTGCTGGGTGAAGCGCTCGTGCACCTCGGCCGCGAGCAGGACGCGCGCATGGCCGATGGGTTCGGCGCCGTGCTGACGGGAACGTCGGGCGCCGCGCCTGCGGTGTCGGTGGGGCGCGTGGTGCGCGGTCGTGTCACCACCTCGGAGGCGCCCGCCGGCCTGCGCCCGGTGAACGACGACACGATGCCGCGACTGGCGCAGGTGCTGCGTGATGCCATCGAAGCGCTCGGGCTCGGCTCGGTGAACGTGCTGCTCGACACCTCGGGTGGCGTCGAGGCCTTCTTCGTCGACGAGGCGCGCCTGGTGCTCGGCGCCGGGGCGCTCGCCGTGTTCGGCCCGACCGAGATCGGTGCGCTGGTGGCCCTCGTCGCAGCCCTGGGTGACGCGAGCCGTCAGCTGCGCGAGCCCGGAGAGGTCGAGGGCTTCGCCGACGCCGCGGCCAACGCCTTCCGCGCGGTGCCGTCGTCGCTGGCCCTCGGCAGGGTCGTGGCCTTCCTCGACGAGCGCGTGCGTGGCGGCGACGTGAAGAAGGTCGAGCTCGCGGCGGTGCTGCCGACGAGCGAGGCGTTCCGTTCGGTGGCGCACGCGGCGCTCGAGCGAATTCAGGCGGGTTGACCATGCGCAGCGGCGTTCTGCTGGCCACGCTGGTGTTGACCGGGTGCCCGCTGCTTCCGGCGCCACCGGGCAGCGAGAAGCTGGGCACCTACTCCATCGCGGCAGAGCCCGTGCCGGCTGATGGCGGCGCGGCGTCGCTCCGGCCCGACGGGGGCGCGTGGTGCGCGCTCACCGACGTGAGCCCGGCGGCGTTTCGGTTCGAGGCCATCGTCACGCGCGACCCCGACACGGGCCAGGCGTGGATGACGCTGGGTGGCGGTTACCCGCGCGACGCAGGCTGGGACGGGCAGGTGCTCGAGAGCGTCGCCGCCGTTCGCCGACTGTTCCCCTCGTGCGCGGCCTGCCCCGAGACCATCGCGACCGAGACGGTGCGCGTCGCGTTGATGAGCAAGAGCCAGAGTGACGCGGTCGGAGGCAGGTGCCCGGCCAACCCGCTCGACGGCGGAGTGCCCGCGCCAGGTGGTGCCATCGTCGGCCCCGCGCAGACGCCGGCCGGCTTCGACGCGCTCTATGCGTGCGGCACCATGGAGTTCGCCGTGACGTTGTCGGCACCAGCGGCGCCGGAGTCAGGCTGCGCGGCGGGCTGCGACGACTGCATCGTGCGCTACGTGCTTCAGGGAGAACGACGATGACGAAGAAGGCGGTGGTGCTGCTCTCGGGCGGCCTCGACTCGACGACGTGTCTGGCGCTCGCGAAGCGTGATGGCTTCGAGCCGGTGTGTCTCTCCATCGCGTACGGGCAGCGGCACGAGGTCGAGCTCGAGCGCGCGAAGGCGGTCGCGAAGGCGATGGGCGTGACCGATCACCGCACCGTCTCCATCGACCTGCGCGCCATCGGCGGCTCGGCCCTCACCGACGCCATCGCGGTGCCGAAACACGACGACGTCTCGCAGGTGAAGGCCGAGATCCCCGTCACGTACGTGCCCGCGCGCAACACCATCTTCCTCGGCATCGCGTTGGGCCTGGCCGAGGTGGTGAAGGCGACCGACCTGTACATCGGCGTCAACGCGGTCGACTACTCGGGCTACCCCGACTGTCGGCCCGAGTTCATTCGGGCGTTCGAGTCACTGGCGAACCTGGCGACGAAGGCGGGCGTCGAAGGTGCGCGCTTCACGGTGCATGCGCCGCTCTCGGGCATGACGAAGGCCGACATCATTCGGGCGGGCGTGGCAGCGGGCGTCGACTACGGGCTCACGCACAGCTGTTACGACCCTGCGCCCGATGGCCGCGCGTGTGGCCGCTGCGACAGCTGTCTGTTGCGCAAGAAGGGCTTCGTCGACGCCGGCGTCGCCGACCCCACCCGCTACGTGGGCTGACGTGTTCCGCCTGGCTTGCCAGCATTGGAGCGACTCGAGCGTGAGCGCCTCATGATGCTGCGCCGGGCTTCGTTTCTCATCGACCCTGACGGGCGGCGAACGCCCATCGGAGAGAAGCTGATCATCGGCCGCGCTCGCGACGCGGGCCTCGTCATTCAGTCGGGGCGGGTGTCACGGCACCACGTGGTGTTGCTTCGCCTGCCCTCGGGTGACGTCGAAGCCGAAGACCTCGCCACCACCGACGGCACCAGCCTCAACGACCACCCGCTCCAGCACGCGGTGCTCGCGTCCGGTGACGTGTTGACCATCGCCGAGCGGCGCTTCACGTTCGAGCTGGGCCCACCCCTGCCGCCGCCAGTGGACGAAGCTGCGACGATGCTCGCGAAGGCGGGTGGTGACGAAGCCTCGCTGCAGGTCGCCGTCGACTTGCTGCTCGAGCAGGGAGACCCTGCGGGCAACCAGCTCGCGCTCGGCGACCGGGTGGCGCTCTCGAGCGCGGTTCAGCGGGCGGTCGACGACGGGAGCCTCGAGCTCGAGTGGCGTCGTGGCTTCGTGCGCAGCGCCCGTTTTCGGGCCCAGCCATTTCACGGGCTGCGCGAGCTGCTCTTCGCGCTCTTCACCTCGCAAGCGGGGCGTTTTCTGGAGTCGCTCACGCTGCCCGAGTTCAGCGCGCGCCTGGGGCTCGAAGGGGCGTTCCTGCCTGCGCTGATCGAGTTGCGCTTCGGCCCCTTCTTCGCCGCAGACGAGGCCTCGCGATGTCGTGGAGCCATCTCCCAGGCACGCTTCGTTCACGCGCCGTTCCTCACCAAGCCGGTGGTGCAGCAGTACTCGAAGGCCTGGCTCGAGTTCGACGCGGGCCTGCGCAGAGACCTCGTGCAGAGCCGACAGGCGAGCTTTCCGACGTGCGTGGTGCGGTGGGAGCAGGGGGCCTGGCTCGTCGCCCGTGCCTCGCAGGAGTCGGTCGTGGTCAACGGCAAGAGTCGGTTCAACGCCGTGCTCTGGCCGGGCGACGTCGTCAGCTCCGCCGCGACACGGTTCACCTTTCGCGCGAGCTGAGCCAGCCTGCCGCCGTGTGAGGGTTCACATGGCGCTTCCAAAGGACTTCCTTCGCTTCTTCGACGAGCTCGCTGCGCACAACGAGAAGGCGTGGTTCGACGCCAACCGCGCGCGGTACGAAGCGAGCGTGAAGGCGCCGTTCGCGGGGCTGCTTCAGGCGCTCGAGCCCTCGCTCGCGAAGGTGACGCCGCAGCTGTCGAGCACGCCTTCGGCGATGCGCATCAACCGCGACATTCGCTTCTCGAAGGACAAGTCACCGTACAAGACGCACGCGGGCTCGATGATGCTGCACCGAACCCAGAGGCGCGGGCCGGGCATGCTCGGCTTCTTCTTGCGGGTCGGTGACGAGTGCCTGCTCGGTGGTGGCGTGTCGGCTCCCGATGCCGTGGGGCTCGCTGCGATTCGTTCGGCCATCGTCGCGAAGCCGAACGAGTGGGCGAAGGTCTGTCGCGACATGCAGGGCGACGGGCTCAAGAAGGTGCCGGCGGGCTTCCCGGTGGATCATCGCTTCGCCGAGGACCTCAAGCGCAAGGAGTTCTTCCGCGTCGTGCCGTTCACGAAGACGCAGGTGCTGTCCGCCGACTTCCCGAAGCACATCGGGGCCGCCATGCGTGAGCTGGAGCCGATGCTCGGCTTCTTCGCGAAGGCGCTGAAGCTGCCGTGGTGACCGTTCGGCCGAGCGTGCGGGCGACGAGGCGGCGATCGAGGCCGTGAACCTGGCCGTGTTCGAGGGGCCCATCGAAGGCGCGCTCGTGCGGGCGCTTCGGAGCAACGGTGGGTTGACGCTCTCGCTCGTGGCCGAGCGCGCAGGGCACCTCGTGGGGCACGTCGCGTTCTCACCTGTCACGCTCTCGACGGGGCGCGTGGTGTCGGCCGCGCGCTCATCGAGCATGGGCTGGCGCAGCTGAAGGCGGCAGGTCATCAGGTCTGCGTCGTGCTGGGCCACCCGTCGTACGACCCACGCTTCGGATTCGTTCCAGCGCCACCGCTCGGGCTGCGCTGGGAGCGCGGTCATGACCACGCGTTCATGGTGTGTGCGCTGGCGGGTCACCTCTCGGGCCTCGCGCGCTACCGGCCCGAGTTCGACGCTGCGTGAAGAACTTTGAAGGTGGGCACTCCAGCGAGCGCAGACCGACCGGTCACATTACGGTTGCGCGCCATGGCTGAGACCCCCGAAGTTGCCGAGACGATGTCCTCCGAAGGTCCCGAAACGCGACAGGCGACGCTGAACGACGTGCCCGTGCTCCTCTTCATTCGGGGCCTCGCGTTCTTGACCGTGATGATGGGCCTCGTCGTCAGCCTGCACTGGTATCTCGGCGCTCGGCTGATTCGTGACGCGGGGCTCGCGGAGCCGTTCGCGGCCGCAGGGTGGACAGCGCTGTGGGTGGCGTTCGGCTCCATCTTCGGGGGCTTCATCGGCGGCCGGCTGCTGCCCCGCTCGGTCGCGCGACCCCTGCAGTGGATCGGCTTCTTGTGGATGGGGGCGTTCGGTCTGCTGATCAGCGCCACGGGCCTGTCCGATCTCGTGCTGTTCGTCGCGCGGCAGTTCACGACGGTCGACGCGACGTGGCTGCAGTGGCGCGCGGTCGCGGTGATGGGCGTCGTCGTGCCGGCGCTCGTCTATGGCTTTGCGGTCGCGCGGGCTCCGGCCATCAAGCGCGTCACGGTGCCCATCAAGAACCTGCCGAAGGCCTTCGAGGGCTATCGCATCGCGCAGATCAGCGACGTGCACATCGGCGAGACGTTGACGAAGGCGTTCGCGCAGCAGGTCACCGATACGGTGAACTCGCTGAAGGCCGACGCGGTCGCGGTGACGGGTGACCTCATCGACGGCTCGGTCGCGAAGCTCAAGTCAGAGGTCGCCCCGCTCGCGGGTCTGCGTGGGCGTGACGGCGTCTTCTACGTGACGGGAAACCACGAGTACTACCACGGCGGCTCCAGCTGGGAGGCCGAGGGCGCGCGCCTGGGCATGACGGTGCTGCACAACACGCACGTGGTGGTGACCCGCGACGGTGAGCAGCTCGTCATCGGCGGCGTGCCCGACGTCGAAGGTGGCCGCTTCAGCGCACAGCACGAACCCGACGCGGCGAAGACGTTCGAGGGCTCGCCGGTCGGCGCCCCTCGCGTGTTGCTCGCGCATCAGCCGCGCTTCGCCAAACGCGTGAAGGACACGCGGGTCGACCTCATGCTCAGCGGCCACACGCATGGCGGGCAGATCTTCCCCTTCATGTTCTTCGTGAAGCTGCAGCAGCCCGTCATCGGCGGCTTCGAGACGCTCTGGGGCGTGCCCACGTACACCAGCAACGGCACGGGCTACTGGGGCCCTCCGTTCCGCGTCGGTCCTCGCGGAGAGGTCACCGAGCTAACCCTCGTGCGCGCCCCCTGAAAATCAGAACGGCGCCCCTTCCGAAGAAGAGACGCCGCTCGAAGCACTTCAGCCGCTGGTGCTTCAGCTGTTCGGCTTGGCCGTCGTCTGGCCCGACTTCTTCCAGCCAGCGATGCCCTCGGGCAGCACCGCGACGTCCGTGTAGCCAGCCTCCATCGCCTTGCGGGCGGCCTGCTTCGACGCGCCGCACGACTCGTTGGCGCAGTAGAAGACGAGCGAGTTGGCCTTGTCGGCGGGCAGCTCCTTCACGTCGTAGCCGGTCGACGACGTCAGCAGCACCGCGCCCGGAATCACGCCCTGCGACTCACGCGTCGACTTGCCGTTGGCATCGACGGGAACGAACTTCTTCTTCGCCTTCGTCCACGAGGCGACCTCGGCGACGGTGACCTTCTTCGGCTCGACCGAGGCCTGCTGCATGCCTTCGCAGGCGAGGGCGGCGGTGGGCAGAACGAACGAGGCGGCGAGAACGGCAGACATCACGATGCGCTTCATGCGGGAGTGCTCCTGGTGGGAGTGGAGAGACGGCGGGGAAAGATGGCCAACGGCGGCGTGAACCGCAACTCCCTATGTCCCGGGCACCCCGGTTGTTTCACCAGCCCGAAAGAAACCGTGAATTCGGCGAGTTAGGGCCGCCAGTTGCACGCCATCGCGGCGAAGGATGCGGGGCGAACGGCGCGCAGCGAGAGGGTGGTGAGCAGGTTGCGATCGGCGGCGCCGTCGTTGAGCAGCTTCTGCATGGCGGTGCGCTCGAGGCAGCCCAGATCGAAGTTCGGCACCGCGTCGATGGTGAGCCCGCAGCTCCCATCGGGCCGGCAGCAGCCCTCGAGGTCGACGAAGTCGATCGACTCCGAGGGGCACTCGGCCGGCGCGGGAGCCCCGACGTGGCCGCCGCGCTCGATGCAGGCGGTGCCGAAGAGGAACTTGCTCGACGAGCCACACGTGCCCTGCGCCGTGCAGCAGCCCTTCGCGCCGACCTCGGAGTCCTCTTGCGGGTACGCCTTGCACGCGACGCCGCCGCAGACCTGAGGGGCTGGCGGCTCGGGTGGAATCGCGACGGAGACGCCGCCTTCGCTCGCGCAGCCACACGCGCTCCACAGGCCGTCTGGCGTGACGCAGGTGCGCGAGCCCGACGACGTTCCACCGCAGGTGCACGGCTGACTCTCGCCGACCGCGCAGCCACCGGTTCGCGTGACGCCACCCATCGCGGCCGGGTCCATCGGCTTCGTGCACGCGCTGATCATCAGCACGACGAGGAGCCCCCTCATGACACCCTCGAAGCGCCGGGGAGCGGGCCGCGGCTGGTCTCGTCGGTCAGATCGCCGAGCGAAGTGACAGTGGAGAGCCCGAACGCGTGCAGCGCCGAGACGAGCACGCGGGTGGTGCGCTGGCCCGAGGCGTCGATGACACGCCCCTGATGAAAGTAGCCCTCGTTCGGTCTGCTGCCGCCCGCCACGATGAACGGCACCGGGTCGCGCAGGTGATTGCCGATGGCCATCTCGGAGCCCCACACCACCAGCGTCTCGTCGAGCAGCGAGCTGCCGTCGGCGCGCTTCACCGCGTCGAGTTTTCCGAGCACGCCTGCGGCCAGGCCGACGAAGTAGCGGTTGATGGCCACCTTCTCGGCGCGTGTGCCCATGTGCATGACCGTGTGCACGCCGTTCGTCGGGTTCACACCTGGGAAGCGGCGATCGGTGACGCTGTTGGCGTACTGCAGGCTCACCACCCGCGTGACGCCGCACTTGAGCGCCAGCACGGCCAGCTCGGCCTGCAGCTCAGCCAGCGCAGGGAACTTCTCGTGCGCGTCGAGTTGCGAGTTGGTGAACGTGTGCCTCGTGAACTCGCGATCACACTGCAGCGACGACAGCTCCGAGAGCCGAGTCTCGAGCCTTCGCAGGCCTTCGGCGTGGGCGTCGAGCTTCTGGGCCGCGTCAGCTCCCGCGAGCGCGCGCACCTTCGACAAGTCGCCGCGAACCAGATCGAGCACGCTGCGCCGCTCGGCCTGAACGCGATCGAGCTCGGCCGGAGCCGCCGCTGCTCCAAACAGCCGCCGGAAGGCCGCGTTCGGGTCGTCCTCGGGCTGCAGCTTTCCCGAGCGCGAGTAGATCATCACCGAGCTGTTCCCTCCTGCGCCGAAGCCCACCTGACTCTGCACGCCGAGCTCGAGCGACGACAACGGCGCCGTTCCCGCGAGCTTCTCGGCGATCAGTTGATCGAACGAAGGCGCGGCGCTGAAGGCGTCACCTTTCGCGATCTGCGCGCCGGTGAACATCGACGTCATGCCTTCGCTGTGGGCAGCGACCTCGTTGCGAATGCCTGCGCGCAGCCCGTGCGAGACGAGCAGCCGCGACTTGAACGGCTCCAGCGCGCCGAGCGTCGGGCCCAACGAGAAGGCCCCGTTCACCAGCTCGGGCTTCCACCCGGGCTCGAAGCCGTTGGGGTGAAAGAGCACGAGCAGGTTGCGCGGCTGCACGAAGGGGCCGGGTGACGCGACGGCCTCGAGCATCGGCGCGAACGCCGAGGCGGCCGCGAGACGAGAGAGGCCCGAGAGGAGCGATCGACGAGAAAAGGTGTTCATGGCTTTCTGGTCCGGAAGGCGTCGCTGGTGACGATGGCGACGAGCAGGTCGGGAAGGTTGCCGGTCGAGGCGCGGAAGCGGGCCGAGAGCCTGTCGAGCTCGACCTCGTCGTCAGCGGTCTCCTTGCGGCCGAAGGCGAAGCGGTACCACTGGCGAACGGCGCAGTCGTGCACGCGCGGGCTCTTCGCGAGCTTGTGGATGAAGGTGACCGGGTCTTCCACCGGGCCGTCGAGGTCGGAGCCCGTCGTGATGGTGACGCGCGTGTCGATGGGCAGCTTGTCGTCGAGGTCCTTCGTCCTCCACGCACCGACGGCGTCGTAGCGCTCGAAGAGCAGGCCGATGGGGTCCATCAAGCGATGGCAGCCCGCGCACTGCGGGTTCGAGGTGTGCTGCTCGACCAGCTGCCGGCGTGAGCGCTGGCCCGTCGGGTCCACTCCAATCGGCGTGAGGTCGACGCCGGGCGGCGGGTTGCCCAGCTGCACGCAGAGCAGGTTGGTGACGACGAAGAGGCCACGGTGCACCGGAGACGTCGTCGCGATGTTGGCCTGCGCCGCGAGCCAGGCTGGCTGGGTGAGAATGCCCGCGCGCTGGGTGGGGTCGAGTCCGGTGGGAAGGCCCGGCACGAATGAGGCAGGTGGGTCGATGCCGTAGACGCGAAGGCTGGGCTCCTGCGCGAGCGTGAACGGCGCAGACAACAACGTCTCGAGCCGGCCATCGCTGCGCCGAATCACCGTGTCGACGAAGGCCACCGTCTCGGCCTTCATCGCCTTGCGCGCCTCGGCGGTGAAGAAGGGGTAGCGGCGCGAGTCCTTCTCGAGCGAGTCGAAGCCGCCCAGGCCCAGCCACTCGAGGTGAAAGCGCGCGAGCTGCGCAGAGGCGCGTTCGTCCTTGAGCATTCTCCACGCGTGGGTCGCGACGCCTTCGGGCGTCGAGAGCTCGTCGCGTTCGGCCGCGTCGAGCAGCGCGTCATCGGGCCCCTGGTTCCACAGGAAGAACGAGAGCCGCGTCGCCAGGCCCGCGCCGGTGAGCTGCAGGCGCCCATCGGGCAGCGGCGTGCCCGGCTCGACGAGGTAGAGGAACGAAGGCGCCGAGAGAATTGCCTCGAGGCCCAGCTCCATGCCTCGCGCAAGCCCGCCACCGTTCGCCGCGCCGAGCCGGTACAGTGACGTGAGCGCGTTCTTCTCGTCGTCACCGAGCGGCCGCCGCCACGCACGCCGGGCGATCGCGTGCAGCGTCGTGGTGCCGCAGAACTCGTCGCCCTTGAAGCGGTTGCAGCCCGAGAAGAGCGCGTTCACGTCGGCGGTGGCCTTCGCGGCGAGGTCCTGCGCGGCGGTCGCGTAGAGATCGACCTGCATCGGAGAGATGGGCTGCGCCACGTTGGTGAGGAACGGGCCTGCGAGCTCGTCGGCCGGAAACCGCTGGGCCGGCGTCTCGGTGAGCTTCAAGGTGGGGAACAGCGCGATGACGCTCGCGTGGTACTGCGCTCGCGTGAGGCGACGGAGCGGGGCCGGCGTCGAGGCTCCTGACGAACCGAGCACGCCCGGCATCGCGCCCAGACGCACCGGCGGCAGCTCGTTCGAGGGCGAACACGCGGAGGCCAACAGAACCGACACGGCGAGGCTGCGGAGCATGGAGCGCCCTCTCGCAAGGCTCGTTCCCGCTCCTGATGGCCGTGTTCACGCACCCCTGCGGGTCGACCGTCGCGACCCTCGTCGCGTGTGGGTGCGACCGCGGTAGCAGCTCAGGTCGACTTCTGCTCCCGCCAGTCGCGCGGCGTGATGTTCGCCCACCGCTTGAAGGCCCGGTCGAAGGCGCGCAGCTCGGAGTAGCCGAGCAGGTACGCCACCTGGGTGATGTCGAGGCGGGCGTCGCGCAGGTACGCGCGCGCGAGGTCGAAGCGCACGTCGTCGAGCACTGCTTGAAACGAGGTGCCCAGCTCGGACAAGCGGCGTTGCAGCGTTCGGCCCGACAACGCGAGACGGGTCGCGATGCGTTCGATGTTCGGTTCGCCCTGCTTGAGCGCCTCCCGAATGCCCGCCCGCAGCCGGTCGATCAAATCGTCGGTCTTCGGGCGTGAAGCCAGAGCCTGCAGCGCGTGCTCCTCGAGGAAGGCGAACAGCGCCGCGTCGCCCGACTTCACCGGCTCGTCGAGGAAGCGCCTCTCGAACGAGAAGCCGTTCATGTCCTGCTCGAAGGTGATGCGGTCGGTGCCGAACTCGTCGACGAGGGCCTTCACGTCGGGCGGGGCCGCGTTCGCGAACCAGAGCCGGTTCAGCTTCGCGCCTTCGACCATGTTGAGCAGCCGCTTCGCCGTCAGGTACGTCGTGTACTCGTGGTGGTGCCGCGACATCGCGTCGGGAGCGCCGCGCACGCCGTGCTCGACGATGGCCTCGGCACCCGAGTCGTCGAAACGAAACTGCTGATCGGGCGCCATCAACGAGTTGAAGCGCACCAGGTTCTCACACGCGCCCCGCGCCGTCGCCGCCGACCGAATCAGGAACTCCGCCACGCCATACGCGCCCTGCTGGAGCGAGCGCGCCAGCTCGAGCCCGAAGTGCTGCACGTTGAGCGTGGTGGCCACGTCGTCGACCAGCGCCTTGAGCTTGTGCACCGGCAGGGTCACTTCGATCTTGCCCGCCGAGCGCCAGTCGAGGTCGGCCGGCAGCTCGTGCTTCGCGATGAGCGCGGCGACGTCGAGGCCGCGTGCGTTCGCGTGGGCGAGCACGATGGGCGCGACCCGTGAAGTCATGTCGAAGGTCGACCGGGGCATTCGCGCTTCATGGTCACAAAGGAGGGCCCAGGCAAGACCTGCTCAGACCTTGCGCACCGCCTTGACCGTCACCTCGTCGCGGTCGTGGTACAGCTGGCGCAACGTCACGTTCGACCAGCCGCCGTCTTCGAGCAGCGCGCGCACGCGGGTCACCACGGGCAGCTTGTCTTTCATCGGCAGCTTGATGTTCGCCACCAGCTGCGTCGCCCACCGGTTGCGCGCCCACTTCGCGAGCAGCTGCGCCACCTCGACGGGCCGCCACGCCATGTCGCAGAAGAGCCAGTCGGCGGGCTCCTCGGGCGTGAAGGCGAAGGCCGTCTGGTGGAAGTGCTTCACCCGCGCGTGCTTCGCGAGGTCGGGGGCGAGCAGGCCGGTGTCGACGCTCCAGACGCGGGCGCCGCGCTCGAGAATTCGCCGCGTCCACCCTCCCGGGGCCGAGCCGAGGTCGACGCAGAGGTCACCCTTGCCGGGCGCGATGCCCACCCACTCGAGCGCCTCGTCGAGCTTCATGGCCGCGCGGGACGGCGCGTCGGCGGTGCGCTTCATGCGGGCGCGCCCACCGGCCGCGAGTGACAAGGCGTCACGGGCGTGAATGCTGCCGACGGCGGCGGTATGCGGCGCGACGAGGCAGACCTGCCCGAGCAATGCGCCCGACTCGAACGCGGCCCACGGCGTCGAGGGGTCTTTTCGGCCTTCACGCATGGCGACGATGGTCGACTCCCACGCCGGGCACTCGCCAGCGCGCGCGTTGCCGCTCTGCGTGTCGGGCACCCAGACCTGCACCTTCGTGGGCTGCTGCTTCAGCGTCTCGGCGGCCTGCTGCGGCGTCGTCACCAGCGCGTCGACGAGAAAGCCCATGCGCGCGAACGTCGTCGGCGTCGCAGGCGCCCGCTCGGTCTCGACGAGGCCCGCCCCCAGCAGCGTGGCGCCGCACTTCTTCCAGCAGAGCTCTTCGTACAGCTGCGCTTCGAAGCCTTCGCGGCACGTCCACAGCCACTTGCCCGCGGTGGGCAGCGTGGTGGGCGCCGGCACCCTGGGAATCTTCACGCGGTGAGGCAGCGCGACCTGCACGGGCGCGACGTGCTCCCGGGGGGCAGGCCGTCGCTCGTCGCGGCCCCGGCGGTTGGTGCGGTGATGTCCCTTGCGCATGCGCCGCGCTGTACCCCGGAACCCGGCGCGTGACCTCAGAGACCGACGATGGGCCCGCAGCTCGTCGCGTCGCCGAAGCCCTCGGCGGGCACGCCCATGAGGTTCAACACCGTGGTGCCCAGGCGCTCGTACGTCTGCGGGCCCTGGTTCACGTAGCGGTCACCTCGCGGCAGGCGGCCGGCCGCGCGCCCCACCAGCACCACCGGCAGGTCGTCGAGCACGTGGGTGCCCACGCCCATCTCGTTGCCCCACACCACGAGCGACTCGTCGAGCAACGACTGGCCTTCGACGGTGCCCGGGAGCGCCTGCATCGCCCGGCACAACGCGCCCACCTTCTCGCCGTACCAGCGGTTCACCGTCGTCAGCACCGGCGACACCCTCGGGTCGCTGCCGTCGTCACGGTGCGCGTAGTCGTCGTGCATGTTCACGTCGAGGCCCAGCCACGCAAAGCGCCACCGCTCGCCGCACTGGCCGAACTGGAAGTTGACGATGCGGGTCAGCCCACACGAGAGCGCGAGGGGAATGAGCTCGAACATCGCGTCGACCAGCAGGCCCACGTGGCGTTCGTCGTCGAGGTCGACCGGCCTCGCCGCGAAGGTCGGCCGCTGACAGGCCGCCTGCGCCGTCGGGTGCTCCAGCAGCCGCGCGAGCCGGTTCTCGTGCGCGCGGAGTGCCGCCTCGTGCAGGTCGAGTTTGCTCTTCTCGCTCGCGGGAAGCTTCTGACGCAGCGAGGTGAGGTCCGCGCGCACGAAGTCGAGCACGCTGCGGCCCTGCGCCAGCTTCTGTGTCGCCTCGGCGGTCGACAACGAGGGCGCGAAGAAGCGGGCGTACAGCTTCCACGGGTCGATCTCGGCGGGGATCTGCTGGCGCGGCGCCGCGTAGCTGAAGCTCCACCGGTGCGGCTTGAAGAGCGCGCCCGTCGTGGCCAGCACGCCGGTGTTGAGCGTGGGGTAGGGCTCTTGCGGCGCGAGCGCGCGTTTGAGCTGTTGATCGATCGACGGGCCGTTGCCCCATGGGTCGGTCGGCGTGCCGATGGTGGGCTTCCCCGTCCACAACGAGGCGAAGCCGACGTCGTGCTCGTTGCCCATGCCGCCGCCGTGGTTGAACAACCCACGAATGACGGTGGTGCGCGCCCGCAGCGCCGGGTCGTCGACGAGCGGGGCCAGCGCGGGCGTCGCCTCGAGCGTCGTGCCCTTCGGCCAGAAGGCGGGCCGGTGCGTGCCGTTCGACTGCATCAACAGCACGAGCCGGGGCGCGGCGGTCGTCTGACCGAAGGCCTTCGTCCAGGGGAACACCGACGCGGCGACGCCAGCCTGCAACAGCCTGCGGCGAGAGATCATGGAGTCACCCGGGTTCGCGTGACGAAGCGGTCGCTGCGAACCACGTCGAGGAAGAGGTCGACCAACGGCTCGTCGATGGGCACCTGCTGCTCTTCGGGCAGCTCGATGGGCCGGCCGACCGACGCGCGCCACAGCTGCTGGGCGACGCAGCGGCGAACCACGACGCTGTCGCCCAGCTTCTCGATGAGCTGCGGCGCTCCCGTGAACGGCCCGTCGACGTCGGTGCCCATGAGCGTGCCGCTCGCGTCGACGGGCACGCCGTTGTCCATCGTGCGCGCGCGGCCGAAGTGGTCGTAGCCCTCGAAGGCGAACCCGAGCGAGTCGAAGAGCCGATGGCAGCCCTGACAGCGCGGCGCTGCGGCGTGGGCGGTGAGGCGCTCGCGGGTCGTCCTGGCTCCGGCGGGCGTCGGCGGCGTGTTGGCGAGCACGTCGGGCGGCGGGGGCGGCACCTCCTGACAGAGCAGCTGCGTCTTGAGGAAGACGCCCATGTGCACTGGCGTCGTGCCCGAGCGGTTGGAGTGGCGCGAGAGGAAGCCCGGCATCGTGAGCACGCCCCGGCGCCTGGAGGGGTCGACCGCCACGGGGCTGAACGCGTTGGGCGGGCCCAGCAGGTCGCTCGTGTAGAACGACTGCACGAGCTCGTCGGGCCAGGCCGTCGGCCGCGTGAGCAGGCCTTTCACGCTCGTGGGGTGGTCGAAGAGCGCGTCGGTGATGGCAGCGTCGAGCTCGCGCTCGAGGCTGGCCCGCTTGGGAATCGTGTACAGGTCGTACAGGCCGTCTTTGGGCACGCCGATGAGGCCGCGAACGCCCAGCCAGGCCTTCAGCACGTCGCGTGCGTGGGTGCGGCCGACGGGCGTCTCGAACAGGCGCCTCGCGTGGGCCACCCGCACGTCGGGGTCGAGCAGCTTCGCGGCGAGCGCGTCGGCGATGAGCAGCTCGTCGGGCCGCGCGCCGGTGATGGCGAACGAGAGCGCCTGCGCGACCTCGAGCTGCGTGAGGTGCGGCGTGGGGCCGGTGCCGCTGCCGAACTCGGTGCGGTAGACGAAGGAGGGCGACAGCACGATGGCCTGCGCCGCCAGCGCGAGCGTCGAGGTGTCGCCGAGGGCGAGCAGCCGGTCGAGCTCGTCGTCGGTCGCGGGCCGGCCCCAGCCCTGCTTCACCCAGCCGGCGACGGTGGCGCGCTGGCAGGCGGCGTCGCTGGCGGCGCAGGGCGGCGGGTTCGTCAGCGCGTTCGACACCACCTCGGCGATCGCGAGCAGGTCGTCGAACTTCTGCTCGCTCACCACGAGGGCGCGGGCGTCGTTGTCG
Source organism: Archangium sp. (assembly GCA_016793585.1). Next base: position 2,118 of record JAEUJR010000891.1, on the reverse strand, counting down.
AAGCCCTGCACCAACGGGTCGGGGTTGAGCTTCGGCAGCCGCGCCGCCGGCGCCAGGGCGGTCGCGCCGGCGAGCAGCTCGTCGTTCGACAGGCGGCGCAGCTGCTGCGGCACGACGCTCGGCCGCTCGGCCTCTTCGGTGACGGGCGGCTCGGGTGCAGGCTGGGGCCTCGGGCACGCCGCGAGGGCGAACACCAGCAGGTGAAGGTGACGCATGCTGCTCCTTCGTTCGCGCCCGGCCAGCCGCGACTCGAGCCGTGTTCAGCCCTCGAGCTTGTCGACGATGAGCTCGATGAATTCCCGCGAGCGAAGCGCCGTGTACGAGTGCTCCTCTTCGAACCACGCCACCACCGGGTCGGCCTGGCCCTCTTTCATCATCTTGCTGACGAGCGGGTCACGGTCGACGACGGCCACCAGGCGGCCGATGACGGCGTCGGCGTTCGGGTGGTCGGCGTAGCGGCGGCGGAGCCACGTGAAGATGAGGTAGATGAGCGTCGGGTCGGCCGCTTCGACGAGCGCGAACGAGTCGGCCGCGCTCATGGTACCCTCCTCGATGCCCTCGAGAATTCGCAACGCCGCCGCCTGCTGTCGCTCGAAGCTCATGCGCGTACCGTAGCAGGCCGGGCGAACATCACGGCACGTTCAGCTGGCCGTTGATGAGCGTGAAGAGGCAGGGCGACACGCCGCCGAACTCGACGCTGCCGACGACCCACATGTCCTTCGAGGTCGCCATGCTGCGGGTCTGCGTCGTGACGAGCTGACCCCCGCAGTACACCTTCACCGTCGAGACGACCGGCGAGTTGGCCGAGCCGAACATGTGCACGCCGATGGTGTAGGCGAGGCCGGGCTGCGGCGAGTTGATGCGCGTGTTCTCGGGGCCGCGGCCGCTGGTGTCGTCGCGGTCGAGGTTCGGGCTCTGCGGTGCAGCGCCCCAGGTCGGCGTGCGGTTGGCGTAGTAGCAGTCCCACGGAGAGCGCGCCCAGCTCGCCGCCGCCGACCACGAGCCCGCCATCGGGTGAATGAGGTGCAGGTCGGTGTCGTAGTTTCGCGACCAGGTCAGCTCGATCCACAAGTCGCCGTTGGGCGTGACGGTGATGGGCGTCGAGCAGGTCGACGTACCGCCGATGCCGTCAGAGACGGTGAAGTTCACCACATGCGTGCCCACCACGTCGGCGAAGTAGGTCGTCGAGTTGCAACTCGCCGGCGCGCTGAAGGTGCCGTTGGCGGTGGCGGGGCGGGAGCCGACGCTCCACGCGCAGCTGCTCGGGCTCGGGCCCATGACTGACGGCAGCAGGTTGACGGTGGTGTTCGCGCCGGTGGTGATGGGCGCCGGGCAGACGGCGGTGAGGCCACAGCCCATCATCGTGCGCGCCACGCCGATGCCCGACAGCGGCAGCGGGTAGTTGATGGCCTGGCCATTCTGCGTGACGGTGATGCTGAGCGCGCCGGCGCTGGGGCCGAGCACGTACGGGCGGAAGCGCAGCTGCAGCGTGCGCGAGGCGCCGGGTGAGATGGTGCCGACGGTGGCCGCGTTGACGATGACGAACTGCGGGCAGCCGCCAGCCGTCATGCACGAGCCCGAGCCGACCGGAGCCAGGCCAGGATCCGACAAACCCGCTGCGTTCAACGTCAGCGGCGTCGAGCAGGTGTTGGTGATGCTCACCGTGCGCGCGGGCGAGCCGCACTCGAGCTCGGCGTTCATGAAGTCGAGCGGCGAGGGCGAAATGGTGATGCACGTCGGCGCGAGCGTCGCGAGCAGCTGCACGTTGCCGTTCGACGCGCCGGGCGTGGAGACGCCGAACGTCACGTCACCGCGCACCACCATCGGCACCGTGGGAGACGGCCGCAGCGGCGCCGCGCGCACGACGATGGGCACCTGCTGGCCGGGCATCAGCGTCAGCGACGGAATCGGGCCCTGCGGCAGCGAGAACGTGTCGTCGCTCGTCGGCGCGAGGTCGATGGCGTTGAAGTAGCAGATGTCTGACGGCTGCACGCCGCGGTTGCGGAGCATGAAGGTGAGGTCGCGAATCTGCGGCTGGTCGACGACGCCGAAGTTCAGCTGGCCGGGCACCACCTCGTAGTTGCAGGGCGGCGCTTCGACGGCCTCGGCCGTGATGTG
>JAEUJR010000872.1 GCA_016793585.1 Archangium sp. | reverse complement strand
TACGACCTCGGCGAAGCGCTCGCGAACCTGTTGCAGCCGTTCTGGATGCTGCCGGTGCTCGGCCTGTTCGGGCTGAAGGCGCGCGACGTGATGGGGTACACGTTTCTGGTGTTTCTCGTGCTGGCGCCGCTGGTGCTGGTGTTGGTGACCGTGCTGGGCGCCACCTTGAGGTACCCCCTGTGAGAATCGCCCTCATCTCGGTGCTGCTGTTGTCGAGCGCAGCCTCTGGTCAGCAACTGCGCCGCTCCATCACGCTGCCGAAGGACTGTTCGTTCTCAGCCGAATCACACGAGGGCAAACGCCAGGTGCTGCATCGCTGTGCGGAGTTTCTCGTTCAGCTCGATGCTGCCTTGAAGCAGCCTCCCTGGTCGGAGCGCTGCGGTGACCTGCCCGACCTGAAAGCCGCGTCGCTCGGTGAGTCGGTGCCGATGTTCTTTCATGCACTCGCTCCCGGCCGCTTCATCGCGCGCGTTCGGTGCTCGAGCGGTGCGTACAACGAACAATTCCTGCACTTCGTGTGGGACGAGCGGAAACCAGCGAGCGCCGCTGCGCCACTTCAATTGCTGTACTTCCCCTTCGTCGATGGAACGGTCGACCCGCTCGTCTTCACGCGTGACTTCGACCCTGCGAAGAAAGAGCTGCTCTCGTTTCGCAAGGCTTCGGGCGATGGCAGCGCAGGCCTCTACCGGCGCTTCGGCTTCGACGACGGCGTGCCCGTGCTGCGCGAGTCCATCGAGAAGGCCGAGAGCGATCACCTCGACGGTTGGAACTTCTCTCGCAAGTCGACGCCGAAAGGCGCCGGGTGGGTGCGCTCGTCGAAGGTCGTGCGTGGCTGCATTGGCGGGCTGACCGAGCCGTGTATTCCGTGAAGGGTTGACGCCGGGCCTGAGCGGCCTCATGGCCCAGGCGGAGATCATCCGCATGTGAACTTCTCGGCGAACGTCTGGGCCGGGCCAACCCGGGTTGCGCTGTCACGGCCAGAACCACAACCCCGAGACGTCCTGAGTCACATCGACAAGAAGCCCTCGAGCAGCGCGCCGAGCTTGTCTGCCTCCTTCACCAGCTTCGCCTCGCGCAGCACGGTGACGTACCGGCGCAGGGGCTCGATGAACGGCTTCACCACCGGGTGGTCTTTCGGCGACATCGTCTTCAGCTGCTTCGCGTTCAGACGCTCGATGGTGAAGCGTCGTGAGTCGGTTCGGCGCGCGCTCTCGTAGTCCTTCTTCCAGCGTGTCAGCAGTGTCACGAGGCTCGAGGCGAGGTTCGGCGAAGGCGTCTCGAGGAGCACGGGAAGGTACGCGCCGTCGAGGGTGAAGCCGTTCGTCATCCAGTCGAAGAGGGCCTTGTCGAGCAGGGGCGGGCGGCGCTTCGGGTCGAGCAGGAGCAACAGCTCCTTCCACATCGGAACGAGCCAGGGCTTGTCGAACTGACTCGCGGTGAAGGCGGCGAGCTGCTTCTCGTCACCTGACGTCGTGCGCGCTGCGAGCATCAGCGCGAACGGGGCCTTCAGGTTCACGTACACCGTCGAGCCAGAGCGCAGCTGCACCTCGGGGTTGAGTGGGTGGCTGCGAATGAGCGGCAGGAGCTGGGGCCCGGTGAAGGCGCTCAGAATCGCGTGAACGACCCTCGAGTCCGAGAGCGAGCCGTCGGCGTCGGTTCCTTTGACGTCAGCGCGGCAGACCTGGGTGCAACATTCGATGACCTGCTCGGCCGTTCGTCCGCGAACCAGCGCCTTCGCCAGCGGTGCCCGAAACGCAGACCGCTTCACGGCTTCGCGAACGTGCGCCTCGAACGTGCGCGACTTGCCGTCGATGACGATGACCTCGTCGAGGGGCTCGGACACGGAGAAGCCCAGCTGTCGACGCGCGTCTTTTGCAGAAGCAGGCAACCCAGCGTCACGAGTCGCTCGTTGAAGCTGCCGTACAACGCTTCGTCTGCGCTCAGCGCGTCGAGGAACTGACGCTGCGCTTCATTCAGCTTCGCCACTGCCACGCGCTTTGGAAGGAGCAGGTCGAGCAGCGGGTCGACCACGCGCCGCCCTCGCGTCGCGAGCAGCGTGACGAGCGCCGACGCGTCGCCGTCGCGCACCGCCGTTCGGAGCAAGACGTCGAAGGCGAGCCCCGACACGTCGCCCGTCTTCCAGGGAAACCCGGCGACTGGCTTCTGGTCGAGGAGGGCGAGCGCGACCTGCTTCGCCTGCGCTGACAGCGGCGCTTCGTGGGCAGCGCCGAGGAGCCCGCCGAGCCGAACCACCGCGTCTTTCGAGCGCAGCGCCTCGTTGAAGCGTCTGTGCGGTGCCGGTGCGAGGAGCGAGAGCGTGATGAGCAGACTCCCGCGCGCGATGGCGTTGCTCTCACGCGCGAGGCGGGCCTCGAGTGCGGGCACCGCTGACTTCGTCTGAAGAGACGCGAGCAGAAACGCCGCGCCGCTGCGCACCGACGCGTCCTTGTCCTCGAGTCGGGCCACGGCCTCGGCGGCGCATGCCTTGGTGGCTTTGGCGATGGCTCCCACGGGGCGGAAGGCCTTCGAAGCACGCAGCATCGTCAGCGGCGCACCATCAGCCGCCATGGTTCCGAGCAGCACGAAGAGGCCGCCGCGAGCCATGCACGTCTTCGCGCACGCCACCTCGGCGAGCAGCGGCGCGACCTCAGCGGCTCCCGGAGCGAGCGTGTCCTGGTGCACGAGCGCCGTGGCGAAGAACGAGAGCGCGTCGCGAGCCTGCTTCGCGTCGCTGCCGCCCAGCATCGCGGGCACCCTGGCCGCGTCAGCGTCGAACAGCTCCACCCGTTTCCAGTTCATGCCGCGACGGTACCGGGTTCAGCTGGAGAAACGAACGCGAACACACGCTCCACCTTCGGGCGCCGTGTCGACGTTCACCTTCGCGCCTTCGGCTTCGGCGATCGCGCGCACGACGGCGAGGCCCAGGCCGCTCCCAGAAGTGCCCTGAGCGCCGCTGCCGCGGAAGAAGCGCTCGAACACCTGCTCACGTTCCGAGGCAGAAATTCCGGGGCCGCTGTCTCGAACCTCGAGCGTGGTGGCCGTCGCTTCGACGCGAACGACACCACGCTCCGGTGTGTACGTCAGCGCGTTGTCGAGCAGCGCATCGAGCATTTCTCGCAGTCGCGGTCTCGAGACGAGCCACACGAGGCCAGGTGGGGCGATGACGCCGAGGTCGACTGACTTCGCCTGCGCGCGCGCGTCGAACAGGCGCTTCACCTCGGCGAGCAGTTCGTTCACGTCGACCTTCGTCCGCTCCGGCGTCGCTGTCGCGTCAGCCCGCGAGAGCGCGAGCAGGCCATCGACCAGCTTCGCCGAGTCACGCGCCGACCCTGCGATGTCGTCGAGCGCAGTCTTGTACTCCTGAACCGACCGCTCCCGTCTCAGCGCGACCTCGGCTTGAGAGAGCACCGCTGCCAGTGGCGTTCGCAGCGCATGGCTCGCCCGTGCCGTGAACGCACGCTGCGCCTCGAACGCCGTTGCGAGTCGCGCGAGCACACCATTGAACGCGTCGGCCAGGCTCTTCAGGTCGGGGTCGAGCCCGCTCACGTCGAGGCGCGCGCTCGTCGAGGTCGCATCGAGCGTTCGGGCCGCCGTCGTCAGGCGATGCAGCGGCGCGAGAAAGACCTGCGCCAGCACCGCCGCCCCGGCGACACCGAGCAGTATCGCGACCCCGAGCGCGAGCAGAAAGCCGAGCCACACGCGGTCGGCGAGCCCAGAGAATGCCGCGAGGGGCGCCGCCACCCGCAACACATATCGCTCTGCCTCGTCGCCATGCTCCACGCGCGGCGCGAACGTCATCGACCACACGCGCAGCGGGCCCTTCTTCGTCGAGGCGGTGGTGGCGCCACTCGATGGGAGCGACTCCTCGACGTGCCACCGGCCCTCCTGCAGCACGACCGCTCCACCTTCACGCTCGACGCGAAACGGCCAGCCGTGCGCTGTCACGGTCGGTCCATCATCATCGTCCCCCGCACGCTCGAGCCGGCCGTGCTCCTGATGAATCGAGTCGGCGAGCGCCAGCGCACGTCGCGACAGCTCGGCGTCGACGACCTCCAGCGTCCACCGCTTCATGCCGGCCGACACCACGAGCGCCAGCGCCGTCAGCACCAGCGTGAGCAGCCCGGCGACCAACACCATCAACTTCAGTCTCAGCGTCATGCGGGCACCGCTGCGGCGTCGAAGCGGTACCCGGCGCCGCGTTGGGTCGCGATGACGTTCGGTAAGCCCGCCGCGTCGAGCTTCTTTCTCAGTCTTGCCACGAAGACGTCGATGACGTTGGAGTCGCGGTCGCTCTCTTCGTTGTACAGATGTTCGACGAGCCGCGTGCGCGACCAGGTGGTGTTGGGGTGCAGCACGAGCAGCTCGAGCAACGAGTACTCCGACGACGTCAGCTCGAGCGGCACGCCGCGCACCGAGACGAGCCGCGCGCCCAGGTCGAGCGAGAGCACGCCCACCGTCACAACGTTCGACGGTTTGCCGGCCGAGCGACGCACCAACGCCCGAACGCGCGCGAGCAGCTCCGCGAAGGCGAACGGCTTCACGAGGTAGTCGTCAGCGCCCGCCTCGAGCCCGTCGACGCGGTCGTGCACCTCACCGAGGGCGGTCAACAGCAGCACCGGCGTCGCGATGTTCTTCTTCCGCAGCGCCTTGAGCACCGACAGGCCATCAGCTGCCGGCATCATGCGGTCGAGCACGATGACGTCGAACGCCACCTCGGTCGCGAGGTGCAGCGCCGACTCGCCATCGCCGACGACGTCGACGGTGAAGCCCTCTTCGGTGAGGCCCTGCGCGAGGCTCTTCGCGAGGGCCACCGTGTCTTCAGCGAGGAGCAGGCGCATCGCGGGGAATTCTCACCTCGTGCTCGCCGAATGCACCCTCATTCGCGCGCGTATGGCAGGCGCCACAGTTCGCAGGGCTGGTGATGGCTTTGCGCGCGTAGACCGAGGGCGCGATTTCGTCGTGTTCCCGCAGCCACCAGCGGGTCCTGGTGATGCGCAGCGTGGGGCTCGGCAGCGGACCACCGGCGTTCTTCACGAGCCACGCTTCGAGCGTCTGTTTCGTCGCCGCGTCGACCGTCGCGTTCTGGCCGAAGTGGTCGTTCAAACCACCCATCAGCGATTTCCATGACGCCGCAGGCAGCAGGTTCGGTGGAAACGCGAGGTGACAGCTGCCGCACTCGGCGTCGTAGGCCTTCCACTCCGGCGTCGTGCGGGCCACCCGTGGTCCACCGCGTGGCCGTTCGTGTTCGTCGTCATCATCGTCGTCAGCGTTCGCGACGACGGCACCGAGCAGGAGGGCGGCACCGAACAGCAGGGCGAGGTTCCGGTTCATGAGGTGGCTCCAATCAGAGGGAGGCGAGGTAGGTGAGGAAGTCGCCGCGCTCGACGGCGGTGCAGGGGCGGCCGAGCACCTGCGTGCAGTTGCGGTCGAACCACTTCATCGCCTTCGCGGCGTCGGTGAAGCGCTCGGGGTTGGCCGAAGGCGCGAGCGCGTCGATGCGTTTGCCGACGGGAGAGCGGCCTTCCTGGCGCGCATCGGGCGAGTGGCACGTCGCACACGAGGTGGCGCCGTTCTTCGTTGGGTGCTCGGTGAAGTAGAGCGCCTTGCCGCGCGCGACATCGAAGCCGGTGAACGACGGCGACTCTGCGCGCGCCTGCTGCTCGTACGTCGACAACAACGCCGGAGCTGCGTCGGCCACGCCGCTCGGCAGCACGCGCCACAGCCCGAACACCGCCGCCGCCGCGAGCACCAGCGCCATCAGGAACCCAGCCGAGAGCCGCAACGCCGAAGGCGCATCAGGCTCGACGTGCGAGTCCTGCGCCCGCTTGAAGCCCGTCACCATGCCGCCGATGAGGTTCTGCTTCTCGAGCACCGACGAGAGGATGACGCCGAGCACGTGCAGCGCGATGAGCACCGGCAAGGCCTCGGCCGCGCCTTCGTGCACCTCCTTCACGAGGTGGAGCGTCGACTTCGATAGCGCGAGCGGGCCGCTCCAGTCGGGGCCGAGGCCCATCACGAGCCCCGTCACCGTCACGAACGCGAGCAGCACCAGCAGCGTAACCACCATCAACGCGCCGACCGGGTTGTGGCCGAGCGTGTGCTCCGGCTTTCCGCGCACCATGCCGCGCACCGCCGTCAGCACCGCCTTCGGGCCCTTGACGAAGTCGCTGAAGCGCGCGTGCGTCGAACCGACGAAGCCCCAGACGACGCGGAAGAGCACCACGCCGAGCAGGCCGAGCCCGAGGCGCATGTGCAGCGGCAACGTGTCGTCCTCCTCCGACGTGAGGAACGCGGCGAGCACCAACACGCCCATCGCGAGGTGTGAAAGTCGAACGGCGGGGTCCCAGACTTTGACGCGCTTCATCGAGTTCTCCTCGTGCCGGTGAAAGAGCGGCAGGCACGAAGGGAACCCTACGGACCGTCAGATGAACGGAAGATGAACGGCCTGGCGTGAGGTGGATCAGCTCTCGAAGGCGGTCGCCAATGCGCCCATCAGCGCAACCACGCGTGGAGTGCGGCGAAGGTCGGGGTGGGTGAGCAGCCACACCGTGCGTTCGAGGGAGCCGACGAGCGGCGCGAACTCCTTCACCTCGACCAGGTGCGGGTGTTGACGCGCGAGCAGGCGCGGCATCAGCCCAAGGCCCACGCCCGCCGCGCAGAGTGGCACGAGCGCGTGAAACGGAGCGCGCACGGCGAAGTCAGTGGCGTGCTGCCGCTCCCACGCAGACTCGGGCGACGTCACCTCGGCCAGCGAGCGCACCACCCAGCGTCGCGGCGTGCGGGCGGCGGCTTCTTTCGTCGCGAACACGCCGACCGGCAGCTGCGTGAGCTTGCGGCCCCAGCACCCCTGCGGCGGCCGCTTCATCACACCCAGCGCCACGTCGACCTCACGCAGCCGCACCGACGGGCCGTCATCGCCCAGGTGCAGCTTCACGTTCAGCTTCGGGTGGAGCTGCGTCAGACGCGCCAGCGGCGCTTCGAGCAGCGGCAACAACGCGACGACGGTGGTGAGGCTCACCTCACCTTCGACGGCGGTCTCGTTCGCGCGCAGCTCGGCGAACACCTCGGTGAGGCCCGTGCGAGTGCGACGGCCGATGATGGCGAGCGAGTGGCCGAACTCGGTAAGTGAGGCTCCCGACGCGCTGCGCTTGAGACACAGCCGGCCGACCAGCTGCTCCAGCTCTGACACGCGCCGATAGAAGGTCGACAACGAGATGCCCAGCTCACGCGCGGCGTGGCCCGGTTTGCCGGTGCGCTCGAGCGCCTCGAGGTAGCGCAGGTCGTCCCACGAGAGGTCCATGGCGCGCGTGTACCAAACGCAGCGCCGGCTTCAGCGGCAGAAGCAGGCTTTCGTTCGACCGTCGTCGCGGGTGCACGCCTCGCCGCTCGGTGAGTCGGGGCACTCCATGCGGCTCGTTCCCGACGGGCAGCGGCCGCCAGTGTCACAGGGAAAGAAGCACGCGTCCCAGTCGCCGTCGTGGGCGTGCTCGTGAACGCAGACTTGCCCGCCGCTGCACATGCCGTCGCTCAGACACCAGGCTCGACCCACGACGAAGCTGGCTCCCTGACCGCAGGCTGCGAAGGCGAGAAGAAGAAGAACGCTGAACACTCTGCTCATGGCGCCGCAGTCGTGAGCAATCGAGGTGCCAGCCATAGAGGTGAAGAAGCGCGACGCTTTGCGTGCAGGCCTGACACGAATGCCCTGACATCAATGGTCGGAGAGCACGCGCAGCACGTCGGTGAGCAACGCCACATCACGTTCGCTCAGGTCCATCTTGTCGGTGAGCTCTTCGAGGCGAGGGCGGAACGACTCGCGCGCCCTGTCTCCGCCCTTGAAGAAGCCGCGCTCGTCGAGCTGCCGGGTGATGAACGTGCGCAGCTCGGTGCGTGACGCCTGCGAGGCGCGGAACTCGGGCTCACCTTCGAGCGCTGCCGTGAAGAGCGTCATCGTCACTGCGACGGCGTGGCTCAGGTTCAGGCTGTCGACGGGACCCGGCGTGGGCAGCCGCACCACGCGCTGACACGCTTCGGCTTCGTCGACCGAGAGCCCGGTGCGTTCGTTGCCGAAGACCAGCGCGACGCGCTCTCCTGGCGCAGGCAGCATCAGCTTCGCGCGCGCGACCGAGAGCACTGGCGTCTCGACGGCGTCGAGCAGCTTCGACGAGGTGGCGATGGCCAGCGAGACGTCGCCGAGCGCGTCACGCACGCTCGAGAACACAGGCGCCTTCGCGAGGAACGTCTGCTGCGGGTGCGCGAACTTCATCGCGTCGGACGAGTCGCGGTCGGCGATGGGCTGCACGAGTCGAAGCTCGCAGCCGAAGTTGCCGCACAGCCGCGCCACGCTGCCCACGTTGAGCGGGCCCTCGGGGCGAACGAGCACCACGACCAGACGCTGAAGTGCGGAGGACTCCATGCGCGCTTCGTTAGCCGAGAACGACGGCGCGAAGCAGATGAATGACCTCTGTGCGTTCTTCGCGTAGTTCCCAGCGACCATGAGCGACTCGCTGGTGTGGTGGATGTTCGGGCTCGGCGCAGCGACCGTCATCGCGGTCTCGTTCATCGCCGCGCCGTACGGCCGGTACACGCGCGCAGGCTGGGGGCCGATGATTCCCGCGCGGCTGGGCTGGGTGCTGATGGAGAGCCCCGCCGTCTTCGCGTTGCTCGGGTTTCACCTGACGGGCGAAGCGCCGCTCCAGCCCGGAGCCATCGCGCTGCTGGGCCTGTGGCTGCTGCACTACTGCAACCGCACCTTCATCTTCCCGTTTCGCATGCGCGCCGACGGCAAGACGATGCCCGTCGTCATCGCGGCGATGGCCATCGGCTTCAACCTCTTCAACGCGTACTTGAACGGGCGCTGGCTGGCCGTCGAGCACCGCTACCCGGCGAGCTGGCTCCTGGAGCCGCGCTTCATCGTCGGCGCCGTCATCTTCTTCATCGGGTTCGGCATCAACGTCTGGTCTGACGCCGTGCTGCGCGCGCTCCGAGGGCCGAAGGACCAGGGCTATTCGATTCCGCGCGGCGGCTTGTACGAGCTCATCGCGTGCCCGAACTACTTCGGCGAACTGCTCGAATGGCTCGGGTTCTCGCTCGCCGCGTGGTCGCTCGCCGGGCTCGCCTTCGCCGCGTACACCGCCGCCAACCTCGTGCCTCGGGCCCGCGCCCACTGGCGTTGGTATCGACAGACGTTCCCCGACTACCCGCAGAACCGGCGCGCGCTGATTCCGTACGTCTGGTGAGGGCTCAGGCCGGCGCCACCATGAAGTGACCCTGCGTCTCGAGCTTGGGGCTCTCGCGCTGCGCTTTGACGACGACGAAGTCGAGAACGGCCGCCAGGCGATGGAAGTTCACCGGCGCTGAAACCCAATCTTTCGCGCCGCAGGTCGCCGCGCGGTCGCCCTGCACCTCCCACTGCGCGATCGCGATCACGGGAACGGAGGGGTGCTCGGCGGAAGCGCGGGCGATGAAGGCGAAGCTCGGGTCGTCGTCTGCACGCGTCAGCACCGCGTCGAAGGCGAAGCGGCCCATGGCCGTGTGCGCCGCCTCGTAGGAGGGCGCCCAGACGAGATGAAACCGGTCGCGAAGGCGACGGTCGGCGACGGCGAAGGCTGAGATGTCCGACTCGACTACGAGAACGTCAGGCTTCATGTATCCCCCAGGGCAGGCGGCTGACGCAGAGCAAGCGCGGGGCCAACTCGCTGATCAACGACTTGGGGAGCGCCGGGGCTGCAAGCCTTGCGAAGCGCGCCGTGGCGCTGCACGGCTTTCGTGACTCACTGCGCCGCGAGGTTGATGTCGGTGCTCTCGAGCACCTGCTTCGGGAAGCCGCGCTTCGTGACGTTGAGCATGGCGCGCCCGAGCTGACGCGTCGACGTCACCAGCTTCGGCGCGAGCCGCTTGAGCAGCGGGTACAGCGGGCTCATCACGGCGTACATCACGCGGTACGAGGTCGTCTTCGACACGATGCCGTCCATCGGTTGGATGTAGCCGGGCCGGAACAGGAACAGCTGCCGGAAACCGATGCGCGCCAGCGCGTTCTCTGCGCGCCCCTTCACCCGCGCCCACATCACCGATCCCTTCTCGGTCGCGTCGGTGCTGGCGCCTGAGATGAAGCAGAAGGTGGCTCCCGGTGAGGCCCGGTGGAGACTGGTCGCCAGCGACACGGTGTAGTCGTAGGTGATGCGCGTGTAGTCGGCCTCGCTCATGCCGCCCGACGACACGCCCAGGCAATAGAAGCAGGCGTCGATGCCCGTGAGCTGCGGCTCGTGGCTCGTCCAATTCGACAGATCAGAGAGGAGCAGCTCGCTCAGCTTCGGGTGCGTCTGGCCCAGGGGCGTTCTGCCTGCGACGAGCACGCTGGTGACGTCGGGGTCGGCGAGACATTCGCGCAAGACGCCCTGACCAATCATGCCCGTCGCACCGAGGATGAGGACTCGCATGTCGGCGGTGTACTGCCGGTCTGGCCATTCTTCCGTGAAGGAATGCAAAGCGCGCGAGGCATCATGGCGCGATGGATGACCTGAACCGGGTGGCCGGCTGGCTGAAGTCGGCGCGGCGAGTGGTGTACCTGTGCGGCGCAGGGCTCTCGGTGCCGAGCGGCATTCGGGCGTACCGCAGCGGCGCCAACGCGGTGTGGGGCGAGTACGTGCTCGAGTGGGGCACGCGCTCGAAGTTCCTCGCTGACCCGGCGGCGTGGTGGAAGACGTTCTGGCTCGGAGCCCACGGCGAGCTGCTGAAGACCGACCTTCGCCCGAACGCCGGGCATGAAGCGCTGGTGACGCTCGTCGCGCGAGGGCCGAACGACCTCGTCATCACGCAGAACATCGATGGCCTGCATCGCGCAGCGGGCCACCCCGAAGCGAAGCTCATCGAGATTCATGGAAGGCACGACCGCTTCATCTGCGCGTCGGAGTCGGGCTGCGAGGGCATCGACCACGCCCAGCCTTCGGTCGACCTCTCGAAGCTCGACGCGGGTGTGATTCCGCGCTGCCGTCACTGCGGAGCGCCGATGCGGCCGCTCGTGCTGCTCTTCGACGAGTACTACGACGGGCACGAGCAGTATCAGGCACACCGGGCGCGGCGGGCGCTCGACGACGCCGATGTCATCGTCTTCGTGGGCACGTCGTTCTCGGTCGGCATCACCAGCTCGGCGATTCGTTCGGCGCAGGTGTCGGGCGCGCGCGTGGTGAACGTGAACCTCGAGCCCGCGCCGTTTCCCAACGTGACCGAGTTGCCTGGCGGCGCCGAGGTGCTGTTGCCGAAGTTGGTGACGGCGCTGCGCTGATTCCTGCGTACAGTTCGGAGCCATGCGGCTCACGCTCGTCGTCGCCTTCGTCGCAGCTCCCGTCTTCGCCGCCACGATTCGGGTGGGCCCCACACGCTCCATCACGCAGCTGTCGGCGGTGCAGCAGAGCACCGTGAACGCCGGAGACGTCGTCGAGGTCGACGGCAACGCCACCTACTCGGCCGTGCGGTGGACGAAGTCAGGCCAGCCGGGAAACCCGATTCGGCTCGTGGGCCTTCGTGTGAACGGAGCGCGGCCGCGGCTGATGGGTGGCGCCAACACCATCGAGGTGCAGGCTGATCACGTCGTCGTCGAGGGGTTCGACCTCACCGGCGGCACGTCGCGCTGCTTCTACCATCACGGCGACGACGTCACGTTGCGCGACAGCGTGGTGCACGACTGCCCGGCGCACGGCGTACTCGGCGCTGATCAGGACTCGGGAAGTCTGTTGATGGAGCACGTCGAGGTGCACCACTGCGGCAACGGCACGCAGGAACATCAGGTGTACATGGCCACCGACGAGGTCGCGCACCCGGGCAGCGTGTTTCGTATGCGGTACTGCTGGCTGCATGACGCGAACGGCGGCAACAACGTGAAGTCGCGCGCCGAGCGAAACGAGATTCACTTCAATTGGATCGAAGGCGCCGTGTACCACGAGCTCGAGCTCATCGGCCCCGACCCGGGCGGCGCACCCGCTGGGTGGAACGTCGACACCGCGAGAGAAGACTCCGAGGTCGTCGGCAATGTGCTGCGGAAGACGGCCACCACCTTCGTCGCGCGCATCGGTGGCGATGGCACGGGGTGGTCGAAGGGCCGGTACCGGTTCGTGAACAACACCATCATCGTGCAGCCGAACGGGAGCGCGGTGTTTCGTCTGTTCGACCAGCTCGAGAGCGTCGAGATGCACAACAACGTGATGGTCGTCGCCGGCTCGGGGACCCTGAACGTGATGCGCGCCAACTCGATGGAGATGCAGTGGGTCGGTGGCACGCGACGCATCAGCGGCACCAACAACTGGGTGCAAAGCGGTGCGACTGGCACGGTGACGGAGTGGACGAACACCGTGACCGGAACGGACCCCGGCTTCACGATGCCCGCGGGCTTCGACTACCGGCCGCTGATGGGCAGCCCGCTCGTGAACGCCGGAGCGACGACCCTTCCTTCACCGCCTGGTGCGGTGTTTCCGAATCCACTCGGGGCTCCGGTGTCGCAACCCCCAAGGAAGATGATCACACCTGGTGTCGTTGATCCGCGCGCGGTCGTGGGCGTCATCGATATCGGAGCGTACGAGTTCGGATCCGCGATCGGCGGCGGTTCGGGTGGCGGAACTGCGAGTGCGGGCGGAACTGCGAGCGCGGGCGGAACAGCGAACGCGGGAGGAACAGCGAGCGGGGGAGGAACAGCGAGTGCGGGAGGAACTGCGAGCGCGGGAGGAACTGCGAGCGCGGGAGGAACAGCGAACGCGGGAGGAACAGCGAACGCGGGAGGAACAGCGAACGCAGGCGGAACCTCCGGAGGCGACAACGCGCCGACTGGTTGTGGCTGCTCGACCACCGACTTCAATCCAGCGCTCCTGCTGCTTGCCCTGACGCTCGCACGTCGTCATTCACGCCCTCATGGCCAACCCCCGCCGCAGACTTCCCGGTAACGCGACAGGCGAGTGGTTCGTCGACGACTCGTGCATGGGTTGCGACGCCTCGCGGCAGTGTGCGCCCGGGCTCATCGAGGAGCGTGACGGCCTGTCGCTCGTCGTGAAGCAGCCCGAGTCCGACGAGGACAGGCGGGCGATGAGCCGTGCACTCCTGGCGTGCCCCACTGGGAGCATCGGCTCAGGCCGTGAGCCCGTGCAGGTCGACGTCTTCCCGCATCGGCTCGACGAGGGCATCTGGCTCACCGGCTACAACTCTCCACGTGCGTACGGTGGCAACTCGTTCTTCGTGGGGCGGCCCGAGGGAAATCTGCTCGTCGACGGCCCGCGCTTCACGAAGCACCTCACGAAGGCGTTCGAGCGGCTCGGCGGGGTGCAACACGTGCTGCTCACGCATCGTGACGACCTCGGCGACGCGGCTGAGTATGCGAAGGCGTTCGGCGCGCGCGTGTGGATTCACGAGACCGAGGCCTCGAGCGCTCCGTTCGCGACCGATCTGATCAGCGGCGACGCGGCGGTCGAGCTGCTACCTGGCGTCGTCGCGCTCCCCGTTCCCGGCCACACGCGCGGCAGCGTGATGTTCGAGGTGCAGGGCCGCTTCCTGTTCACGGGCGACTCGCTGTTCTGGAGTCGCGAGCTGCAGACGCTCCACGCCCATCGCAAGCAGTGCTGGTTCTCGTGGGAGGCACAGACCCGCTCGCTGGCGACGCTGAAGGGCCGCACCTTCGAGTGGGTGCTGGCCGGGCACGGCGGCCGCGCGCACCGCCCCGCGCCTGAGCTGCAACGGCACCTCGACGACCTGCTGCGGCGCATGCCGATGAACGACTGGCGTGACGCGTGGTGATGAACCCGCGCGTGCCGCGGGTTTTCTGCCTCTCGTTTCGTTCGACAGGCACCGTTGGCGCGCAGGTGGCAATCGTCCAGACGCTCCGCCGTAGGCTCGCCGATGGGGCGCTCTCGACAGGGGCTGTTCGCGGTGGCGCTCTCGGCGTTCGCCCATGTCGTCGTGGTGAAGCTCGTCGACGAGCGCCCGGCTTCGAAGACCGTGCCTCCCGACCCCGCCACGCTCGCCTGGGTCGACAGCCTTCCGCCGGAGTCACCCATCGCGAAGACGCAGAACCCGACGCTGCCACCGATTCCGCAGCCTGCTCGAACGCCTGCGGCGCCCCGCGCGGCGAGAGCACCGACGACGGAGTCACCTTCCGCCGCGCGCCCAACTCCATCGCCAGACCTCGCCGCCACCGAGACGCCACCTGCTGCCGCGCGCCCAACTCCATCGCCCGGCCTCGTCTCCGCCGACCGCGCGAGGCCGACCGTTCTCACGCCGCGTGGCGACGTGCTCGGCACCGAGGGTGTGAACTCCGAGCCTTCGGGGCGAACGCTTCACCCCCGAGACGAGCCCTCCGACGCCGAA
Organism: Archangium sp.; assembly: GCA_016793585.1. Next base: position 7,189 of record JAEUJR010000872.1, on the reverse strand, counting down.
CGCCTCGCCGAAGAATCCGAGCGGGTGCACGACCGCGTCGATGGCTGGGCCCGCCAGTCGATTCGCCGCGCACGCGTCGCCAACGGCATCGTCGACCCGCACTACACGGACCTGCAGCGCGAGCTCGCCGCGGCCACCGACGAGGTGCCCGACCTCATCGGCCTCGACGACCCCAAGGCCGTCGCGACCGCGCTCACAGGCGCGTGGCAGGCAGGCGCCGAACGGTACGGAAAGACCGGCGCTCCCTACGACACGCCGCCCGGCTGGAACCCCGCCATCGAGCAACCCGAGTCGCTCATGCGTCAGGCGCAGGCCGGCTCGCCCGAGATGACGAACTTCGTCCAGTTCCTCTCGGCTGGCGCGCGGCTGCAGGAGTTCGCCGACGGCCGCGCCGGCACCGCGCTCGTCACCACCGTCGCGCTCACCCAGGCGCCCGATGGCGCCGTGCTCGAGCTGCGCCTCGCCGAGCCCTCTGGCGTGAAGCCCTTCGACACCTGGGTGATGGACACCGCGCGCAGCCGCCTCGCTGCGGTGCGCTTCGATGCAGGCGCGCGCGAGCGGGGCTTCTCGAGCCTCTGGCAATTCACCGGGCGGGTGTCGTTCATGAAGAAGTCCGCTGCTCCGACGGCGCGCGACCTCGCCACGCAGATTCCACTGATGGCCCTGAGCGCGCTCACCGGAGGTCGCGTACCCATCACGCTCGGCCGCTTCGACGAAGTCACCGGCGCGGTCGAGACCCTCGACCTCTCGTCACCGCACTACGAGTGCACCGTCACCTTGCTCGAAGCCGACTGAGCCGCCACGGACGTGACGCTGCGCGCATTTCATTCGTGACGCCCGCAGCTCGCACGTCAGTGATCGCGCGCGCCTCGACGCTGGCACCTGCTTTGCGACGCCATGGTCGGGCGAGTCATGACTCGACGATTTCTGCTGCCGGTGGTGTTGCTGCTGTCGAGCCTGGGTGTCGGCCTCTCGTGGTTCGTCACGCGAGGCCTTCACGCAGTGACCGAGGAGCACGCTTCGGCCAGCCTGGCGACCGTCTCGCAGCTGGCGCTCTCGGTCATCGACGCGCAGTACCCGGGGCCCTGGGCCGTCGACGGAGACGTGCTCTCGAAGGGCGACCACGTGCTCTCGGGTGACGACGCGGTCGTCGACCACATCAAGGCGCTCACCGGCGCGGCGACGACGCTCTTCGCCCACGACAAACGCGTGACCACCACCGTCACCCGCAAAGACGGAAGCCGCGCGGTCGGCACCACCGCGGTGCGCGAGGTCTCGAAGACGGTGTTGGCCGAGGGCCACGAGTTTCAGGGCGGCGCGATGGTGGTCGACGAGCCGTACCTCACCGCGTACTCGCCGCTGCGCGACGGCCGGGGCCGCGTCATTGGCATGTTCTTCGTCGGCGTGCCCCGCAAACACCTCGACGCCGACGTCGCCTCGCTCACCTTCCGGTTCAACGCGCTCCTCGTCGGGTTGCTGCTCGTCGTCGGCGGCGTGTTCTGGTGGGTGACCCATCGCTTCGTCGGCCCGCTCGACCAGGTCAGTCAGGTGCTGCGCAGCTCGGCCGACGAGATGGCGACCGACTCCGCGAAGCTGTCGAACGAGAGCCACACCGCCACCAGCCGCGCGACGCAGCAGCGGGCGTCGCTCGAGCAGGCCGCTGCCATCGCCGAGGCCGTGCGCTCCCACGCCCACCGCGACGCCGAGGCGCTCGGCGAGCTGCAGAAGCTGGCCGTCGAGGCTCAGTCGGCCGCCGTCAGCAGCCACGACGAGGTCTCGCAGCTGCACGAGTCGGTCGACGCCATCAAGGCCGCGTCGAGCGCCATCGGCCCCATCATCAAGGAGATCGAGTCGATCGCCATGCAGACGAACCTGCTCGCGTTGAACGCCGCCGTGGAAGCCGCGCGCGCTGGAGAAGCCGGCCGTGGCTTCGCCGTCGTCGCCGAAGAGGTGCGCTCGCTCGCCGGCAAGGCAGCCAATGCAGCCCGCGCATCGACAGAGCACCTGGGAGAGACGGCGCGGCGCTCCGTCGAAGCCGCCGAGCTCGCCGCGAAGGCAGACGAGTCGCTGATGCGCATCGACGTCTCGGTCGCGAGCATCACCGACAGAATCGAAGGCGTCGCGAAGTCGGCCTCGGAGCAGGCGAAGTCGGCGTCGGAGCTGTCGTCGTCGGTCGGCTCGCTCGGCGCCTCGGTGCAGGACAACGAGGTCGCCGCGCACAGCGAGGCCGAGGCCGCCGAACACCTCGCGGCGAAGACGGGAACGTTGCGGGAGCTCGCCGTCGGACTGCACGAACTCGTGACGGGCGCACGCGGCCTGTCGAGTTGATCAGCGTACGAGACGGAGTGCGCGGAGTCTGCGACGAGACGTTGTGCCTTCAGTCCCAGCGGCTGGTGAACGAGAGGCGCGCTCCACGGAACACGCCCGGCGCTCCACGACCCAGGTCACGCACCTCGAGCACCCAGTCGGCGTTCACCATCTCGTCTCCGGGAACGCCGACGGCCACGGGCACTCCGAATTGGCCGACGCGCATGAGCGACGAGGTCGTGCCGTAGCCGTTCACGAGCCGCCACTCGACGCGCGACGCCGGCACGCCATCGACGAACAGCGACACCCACGCATCCATCGGCACCGAGGCCTGGCCCATCACGCGCACGACGACGCGATGCCACGCGCCACCCTGAGGCAAGGGCACCGAGAGCTGCCCCGACTCGGGCATCGACCAGGTGCCACGCATCCACGGGGGCTGACAGAGCCCGCTGCCGAACGAGAGCCCCGCACAGATGCCGCCTGCGCAGTCAGCGTCGCTCGCGCATGCCTCGCCGGAGTGGTCGTACTTCTCGAGCTTCGCGCACGTGCCGCCCGTGAAGGAGCCGTCGCTCGTTTCGAACGCGCCCAGACACAGCGGCGTCGCCGAAGGGCACGTCGTCATTCCCGGAGTGCACGCAGGCCCCGTGATGAGGCCGCACGGCTTCGTCTCGCGCGAGAGGTACACGCGCATGGTGGTCGGCAGGGCAGGGCGCTTCGGCACGCGCGCGAGCGAGACCTCATTGGGCTGCCACGAGGGACAACCGGCCGCCGGCTCACTCACGGTCGCCCACAACGAGAGGGTCTGCCCGCTCGCGCTCAGCTGCGCCCGCGTCACCGTCACACGAGAGCGCGGCGACTTCGCATCGGGCCGGTACGCGATGAGCCAGTTGCGGCTGAAGTCGACCGTCGGAGCGCCACCGCCGAGCAGCGAACGCGCAGACTCCATCGTGGTGAAGATCTTCGTCGTGCGCGCGCTCAACGTTCCCAAAGCGACGTCGCCTTCCATCACCTTCACGTTCAGCACGTCAGCCGCGACGTCCTGCGCGATGTCGGCCGACTCGTTCTCTTCGACCAGCATGCCCTCGCTGATGCTCGCGCCCGAGTCGACGCCGCACGCGCAGAGCACCAGCAGTGATGTGCAGACACGCCACCCCATGATGGGAGTTATCGCCCCGGCATGAAGGATGTTGTGCGACAAATCTCACACGAGCTGATTCTGAAACGAATCCAGCTAGTTGGAGAGGAGCGCGAGCAACAGGCCCCCGATGAGGGCAAGGCCACCAGCGCCTGCGGTGATGCCTCCGCCGATCATCATCGTGCTGCCTTCCAGCTTCAGCCGTTCGGCCTCCTGCAGGTCCTGAACGGTGAAGGGAAAGCCGTCGCCCTTCGCCCACTCCGCAGAGCCGAGTCCGGCGACGATGCCTCCGACGATGGCAGCGACCGCACCGACGCCGATGAGCGTGTAGCCGATGATGCGATTCGCAGACGGCCCGCTCGCGGGAGCGGTGACCACGATGGGCGGTGGCGGCGGCGTGTCTGTCGGAGTCGGCGTGGTCTTCACCTCGACCGGCGCATCGGGCTTCTTCTCGTGCGCGACGACGACGACCTCGAGCTTTGGGCCGAGCACGGGCTCCGACGCGCTCGCGAAGGTGGCGAGCGGCTTTCCCTCGGCGCTGACCGCCTGCACCCACGTCTTCGAGCCCGCAGGCAACGCGAGCACCACGCGCAGGCCATCGAGCGTGACGGCCTTCTTCACGAAGTCTCCCGTCGTCGCTTCCCACGCCTGCACGACGAGCGTCACGCGCCAGGGGTTGATGACGTCGAGCACGAGCGAGTCTTCTGCCGAGGGGCGCTTCACCAGCTGCACGTAGCCGGGAGGAAAGCGCGCCCGCTTCGCCGCGAGGAACGCCTGCTTCACCTTCGGAGCGCCCGGCGGCTCCTCGGCCATCGGGTCTTCCTGCAGCTGGCCCTCGAACGCCGCCTGCGCGTTCGCCGTCTTGCCCAGCGCCAGGTACGCGCGCGCCATCAACCCGAAGGCTTCGGCCTTCTCGGACGACGGCGCGTTCGAGGCGGTGACTGTGCCGAGCACGGTGATGGCCTGCTGGTACTTGAGGCTCGAGAAGGCGGCGCGGCCCTCCTCGAGCTCAGGCGTGACGGCGAGCAACGTGGTGATCAACGAGAGCAGCATGACCTGAGTGTAGTGTGCTGCTGGGTTTCCCAGTTCGACTTTGCCGTCGCGAGCCATACTCGCCGCGGCAGGAGCCTCGCTCAGATGCACCCAGCGGCCGACTGCGTTCCTCCCTTGCACGTGAGCGAGAGCGAGCCACCCGACGTCGCGACCGAGCAGCTCCCGTTGCAGGTGATGTTGCACGTGCCGCTCGTGCAGGTGATGGCCGAGCCCGCGCCGACCGAGGCCGTGCACTCCTTGCCACCGCACGTCACCTGGCAGCTGGGCCCGCACGTTCCGCTGCACGACGCGTCCTTCGCGCAGTCGAGCTGACACGACGACGTGTTCGAATCACACGCAGCGAAGGTGCACGTCTGGCCTTCAGGGCATGAACACGCCGTTCCGACACAGGTGGGCCCACACGCCGAAGCGACGAGCGCGAGCGTGGCCACCACCAGGAGCATGACGGTCTTCACTTGGCCGCCGCCACTTCCACGGGCAGCTCGCCCGAGAGGTTCAGGTCTTCGGCGTACGTGTACGCGCCACCCGAGTTCTTCAGCGAGCCCTCGAGCTTCACCGACGCCGTGCCGGTGCCGATGGCGCTCGCTGCGATGCGCTGCTTCACGTCGGCCTCGAGGAAGTCGTCGAACGCGCCCGAGAGCGTGACGCGCCCCTTGAAGGTCTGCTCCACCGTGCCGCCGCTCGCGGTGCCTTCGATGCGCTGCGCGACCTCGAAGCTGCCGTTGTAGATGGCCACGCCCGCTTCGCTCTTCGCGAGCCCGCAGTTCACGTACGTGAGCGTGAACTTCTGCGAGACGACGCCGCCCGCTTCGGTGCCGTTCACGCTCAAGGCGAAGTCCTTCAGCGTCGCCGAGCCGCCGTGCGGGCACGAGTAGTCGACGTTGCCCGTGAGGTCGATGCCGCCCGCGGCCTTGTTCACGCCCGACTTGGTCGGAGCCGAAGCTGCCTGGAGCGACTGCGCCGCTCCCGTCTTTCCACCGCCGACCTTCGCCGGAACACCGCAACCGGTGAGCGCCAGACCCGCCATCGCCGCGACCGTCATCATCTGCTTCTTCATGGGCTTCTCCTGAGAGTGAGTGAGTGCTTCGAGACAGACACAGGGCAAACGCGCGGCCAGCGTGATTGCCCAATGGTCCCGGGAACTTCCGGGCGCGGGTGCCGGCGCTCGAGGCCGGTTTGGAGTGCCCGCGATCGCGTCGCTGTCCGGTCGAGAGGACGCTTGTGCGATGAAGCCGTCATGCACGTGCTGATGGTCGCGATGGTGCTGAGCGCTGGCCCGCTGGAGCCGAAAGCCGGCACGTACGTCTTCGAAGGTGGCGCGGGCACGTTGGTGCTCGGCAAGGGCACCTTCTCGATCGAGGTCGTCGGCGCGAACGCACACACCTGCCAGCTGAGCGGAGCGTGGAAGGGCGCTTCAGGGCTCGCGAACGACGAAGGTGAGAAGTGCGAGCTTCAGTTCGCGGTGAAGGACGACGAGGTGACGGTGACGTCGACGGGAGAGGCGTGCCGGAGTTACTGCGGTGCGCGCGCGTCGTTCGATGGCCGCTATCTGACTCCGCCGAAGGGTTGTGCGAGCGCCGAGGTGAAGAAGACGCGCGCAGCGTTCAAGGCGGCGTACGACAAGAAGCAGTACGTCGAGGCCATCAGCCTGCTCAAGCCGCTGCTCGAGACGTGCGTGCCCGTGCTCGACCGCTTCGACGTCATGTGGATTCGCAATGACCTCGCCATCACGCAGCACAAGGCGGGCGACGATGCCTCTTGTCTCGCGACGCTCGAGCCGCTCGCCGAGTATCGCGACGCTCCGCCCAACGAGCCCATCGGTTACGAGCCGTCGTACGAAGACACGTTCGCCCGCATCGCGAAGGCCACGCGCACGAATGCGAAGCTGTGCGGGTTCGTCGCGAAGAAGTGATCAGCGGCGCTTGAGGCCGTGCTTCTGAATCAGCGTGTAGAGATGGCTGCGCGCCATCTTCGCCTCGCGCGCGACGGCCGCCACGTTCCACCGGTGCTTCTCGAGCAGGGCTTTGAGCGCATCGGCCTCGAACGCGCCCGACACCTTCTCTCGCGCGGCCTTCAGGTCGGTCTCGGGCAGCGCACCATCGAGCGGCCTGGCGTTCTCCCACGTGCCGAGCGTGAGGCTGCGCTCCACCGCGTGTTTCAGCTCGCGCGCGTTGCCCGGCCACGGGTGCGCCTCGAGCGCCGCGATGGTCGAAGGCGAGAGCGTCACCTTCGGGCCTGCGAACACCTTCGCCAACACCGCGATGTCTTCTCGCCGCTGGTGCAGCGCCGGCACGTCGAGCACCACCGCCGCGAGCCGGTAGAAGAGGTCTTCGCGGAGTAGCCGTTGCTCCACCGCGCGCTCGAGGCCCTGCTGCGACGTCGACACGATGCGCACGTCGACCTGCTTCGTCTTCGTGTCGCCGATGCGCCGCAGCGTTCGTTTTTCGAGGAACCGGAGCAGCTTCGGCTGCAGGTCCATCGGCATCTGGTCGACGTTGTCGAGCAGCACCGTGCCGCCGTGCGAGAGCTCGAGTACGCCGGCCTTCGCCAGCACCGCTCCGGTGAACGCGCCCTTCACGTGACCGAACAGCTCGCTCTCGAGCAGGTCGCCGCGGGCGCCTGCGCCATCGAACACGACGAACGGCGCCTTCGCGCGTGACGACGCGGCGTGGAGTGCGCGCGCTACCGCTT